>JAJUHH010000386.1 GCA_029267975.1 Clostridiales bacterium | reverse complement strand
ACGCTCACTGCCAAGAAGGAGGTTGGCAACCGCTTTGCAGATATCGTATATGAAGGCAAATGGTTCACTCCCTTAAGAGAAGCTTATCAGGCATTTGTGGATGTGACCCAGCAGTATGTTACCGGGGAAGTGAAGCTGAAGCTATATAAGGGCAATATCATTAAGCAGGGAACAACATCCCCTTACTCCCTTTATAATGAAAGCATCGCATCCTTTACTACCGGTGATCTTTACAATCATCATGATGCGGAAGGCTTCATCAATCTCTTTGGCTTGTCCCTGAAGGTACGAGCCATGAAGATGGCTTCCCTTAAGGAGAAGGAGTAACGAGGCATTTCTCTAAGAAGCCTTTTACCACCTGTTCATACTTCTTCCTGTCCTTGCAGATGCTTTCCGCATGTCTGGCACCCGCCACAAGAAAGATCGCTTTGTTTTTCCTCTTGCTGTCATACATCTGCCTGGACATGGACGCCGGAACCATGTTGTCACGCTTGCCATGGATAAAGAGAACCGGTATGTCAGAGCCGCTGACTGCCTTAATCGGGGATACCTCCCGGTACCAGAAGCCTGCACGAAGGTAGGTCAGGAGACTTTCCACAGGGATTAAGAAAGAGGGCAGATGATAAAACTGCTTTAGCAAATGCCGCAATAGCTGCTTTAAGTCAGAATAGCCACAATCAGCAATTGCGCAGCTTACTCTTCGATCAATCCCAAGATGCATAAGAACAGTAGCCGCACCCATGGACTCTCCATGGGTGACTATTTTGCAATCCGGGCCGAACTTTTGGCAGCACCAGTCTACCAGCTTCTTTAAGTCATAGCGTTCATAATAACCCATGGAGGTATGTGCTCTTCCGCTGTTGCCATGATTGCGGTGATCATAAATCAGCACAGAAAAGCCCAACCTTAAAAACATCTCCGCATATTTGATACTGGTATACTTGGCACAGCCAATCCCATGGCAAAGGATGGCGATCTTCTTCTTTCCCTTATAGATGAATTCACAGGAAATCGGATAGCCATAATCCGAACGCAGTGTAAAGGCCTTCTTCTTCCAGCTCTCATAAAGGGCAGGATCAATCCTGCCGGTGCGTACTTCTCTGTCAAAGCCCTTTTGATAAGACAATCTCCGGGGTTTGACAATCAGATTTGACAGACACCACAGCCATTCAAATAATCCTATGATGATAAACTTGAGCATTCCCATCCCTCCAAATCATTTCTAACAGAATTTTATCCTAATCTCACGTGAATATGCGCCTCAGCTTACATAATGTTCCTGAGGAAAGGCTTGGTCAGGATAAGGTTCTTGCCTCTATCAGAGGAGGAAGTATCTATCTTAGGGGAAGTTTCAGAACATTACCGTATGATAAATGTATCCTGCAAGAGAATGCCTCTTACTGATGATGGAGGTAAATCTCTCGCAGGATACTTTTAACTATAATTAAGAACTATTCACCCTGTTTCTGAGGACGGAAGCTGTCAAAGATAAATACCTGATAATATCCTTTGCTATCCTCCAGCTCCTTCTGGGACTGAATGGTCCAGGCTACAGGCTTGGTACGGTACAGCTTCCTGCACAGGGTAAAGGACAAGGCCTTCTTATAGACATGATGGTAGGCGATATAATCTGGCTTCGTGATAAAGTTAAACAATAAATGCTTTAGGATGAAATATTGCACCCGGCTGCCCTCGATCTTTTCCTTGACAAAATCTGTTGCCAATTGCCCCCTGACTACCTCAGGGTGATATTTGCGATACCACATCAGGCCAAAGGGATTAAAGGATTGAATTACATAAAAGCCCTGATAATCCTTTAACTGCTCTGCTACGATCCTGCAAAGCTGATCTGCCTTCCAGGGAATCTTAAGCTCAATGATGAGGGGTACCTTCCCTCCGATGACTGCAAGCGCTTCCTGAAGGGAGGGAATCCTCTCCCGGGAACGAAAGAGCTGAAACTTCTGTAATTCAGCATAGGTCATATCCTTTACCATCCCATCCGCATTACAAGCCCGCTTCAGACTATAGTCATGCAGAATGACCGGAACAAGATCCTTCGTCAGCTGCACATCCAGCTCAATCCCATATCCATGTTCAACAGCCAGGGCAAAGGCCTTTAAGGAATTCTCCGGTGCCTCCGACTGATTGTCATGCAGCCCCCGGTGGGCATAAAGCCAACCATCCATTCGTTTGCAATCCTTATTCTTGCGTAGCTTCGGCATAATGGCCAGTAAATATAAGACAAGCACCACACCAAGTAGGATCAAAATATCTGTCAGCATAATCATCCTCATTCCTGTGTAAATTGTGTACTTCCATCGCGCTGAAAGCAATCATTAAAATCTAGTCTGCTGTATCAAAGTTTTCCAGCAGTTCCTTCTTCCTCTCCAGTCTGGAGTCTCCATGCTTAACAAAGAGCATGGTACATAAAGAGGCTGCCGAGAAGATCATGGCATAGGGGAAGAGGGTCCGGTAGGATACGAACTCCAATAGGGCACCCGATACGATGGGGGTAAGTATCTGTGCCGACATGGAGAAGGTATAGTATAATCCGGTATACTTACCAATATTGTCGCTCTTGCACATCTCCACCACCATTGGATAGGAGTTTACATTAATGGCTGCCCAGCCGACACCGGTCAGGACAAAGACCAGGTTAATTAAAAAGGAATAGTTTTTAAAGAGGGAACCAAACAGATAGGATACTGTCATCATAATGATACCGGCAAGAATGGTTTTCTTGCGGCCGATGCTGCTTGCAATAAAACCAATGGGAATAAAGCTTATGATGGCCGCGATCATGGCAATGAGCAGGGAATCCGCATAGCTGCCTGTCTCCAGGTTCCATACCTGCTCCACATATCTGGAATAAGCAGTGGTCACTGCATTATAGGCGGTAAACCATAAGAAGATGGATGCCAACAGGAAGATAAAGCTTCTCTTTACCTCTCTTGGCATTCCTCCTGCCTTCTCTATGGGTGCATCCTGCACCTTCTGCTCCTCTTCCTTCTCTTCTATGGAGCTATGTAATGCTTCCTCGGCTGCTACCATATCCGACAGCTTGCGTTCCCGTATCATGATGATCAGAAAGATAATGGCCAGCACCATGAGGGCGGATATTGAAAGGAATATCATTTTAAAATCCGTTCCATCATAAACAAAGAGCATGGTCATCACCAGAGTATATGCCCCGCCAAGCGCTCCCATCAGATTGATAATCGCATTTGCTTTACTTCGCAAGGGTTTTGGGGTTAAGTCAGGCATGAGAGCAACTGCAGGCGAACGGTAGGTACCCATAAAAATCAGCACAAATGCCAGCAGAATTATAAACAGTGGAAGATTTGCCTCTT
>JAJUHH010000385.1 GCA_029267975.1 Clostridiales bacterium | reverse complement strand
CACCGGATAAGGATATACCTTACCGCAGCTTCCCTGATAGACTCGCTTTTCTAAAAACATGGGGTTTTTGTCAGGCTTACCTACCTCATAGGTGGGGATCACAACCCTTTCCTCCCACATTCTGACCTCATTTTCCTGTGTGATCTTATCCAGGATACCTTTCTCCATCTTCCTTCTCCTCCTTCAGCTCTTTCATTCTAAGCTTATTCTTTCTAAGTTCTTTGCTTCTAATTTCTTTCTATACTTTTTCTATGCTCTTTTCAGATTTTCTCTTCTTAATTTGCTCTGTCCAAATATGCTAATTCTTTGTTTATTCTCTTCCGAGCTTGGCTCCATTCTATGCTATTTTCTTTTGCTTTCGCATCTACTTTGCCTTGTCAAGAAATTAAATATTGGTGACACGAAAGCTTCCAGGTGTCATACCGGTGATCTTCTTAAAGGTATTGGAAAAGCTTGATTCATTGGTGAAGCCGCACTTATAGGCAATCTCACGAAGACTTAGGCTTGTTGCCTTCAGCAGCATTTTGGCGCTGTTTACTCTGGTCTTAATGATATATTCATGGATGGTAAATCCGGTCTGCTTCTTGAACTTCCGGGAGAAATAATACTCACTCAGTCCTGCCAGCTCCGCCAGCTCCTGAATGGTCATTTCCTTATCATAATTCTCCTCTATATAAGTCACCACCCGATCAATGACATTGTCCTCCTCGGGAGCAGTGTTGCCGGCCGCTCGGAAGAACTCTCCCAGGATCCGCGAAATATAAGCAGACTGAATTGCTTCCGGTACCTTTTTCCCTGTTTGATAGATCTGATAAATCCTGTTCATGCGGTTGACCATATCCCCGGAATTGCGCAGGACCACACAGCCATGATAGAGCAGGCTTAGCTCCTCATAGATTGCAGCTGCATTGATACCATCAAAATGAAACCATAGGGTATCCAGGTCACCCAGGGAAGAATAAGCATGAGGCTTATGGCAGTTGATCAGGACGGTTTCTCCCATCTTGGCAACATAGGACAGATTGTCATGCTCGATTTTTACACTTCCCTTTAGAATGTGCAAAATGAGATAACTATGATAATTTTCTCGCCTCAGGGTGTAGCTATCCTCATATTTGTAATGCCCGGTACAGGTGACATAGTAGAATAAATTCTTGGCCTGATTGCTGGGACTTGTAAAAAACAGCTCCGACGAAGCTATGACACCTTGTTCCGTCGTCTTCATGTAAAATCTCCTTCTATATAATAAAAATACAAATAAAAAAGTAACGTATGAGAATACGTTACCATAGAAAAATATAGAATACAATGTTAATTCAAGCTGTTCTATTGTAAAAACTTGCTCGCAGCAAACTAAGTAAATCGATCTTAGGTAGAAGCTGCTTCCTATTCCATATATCATATTCCTCTAATCCAATGGAAGCTGATTTTTGTATTCGTCATAGGGCATTACCTCACAGACCGTCAATTGATCCTCCTGTACGGTAAATCGAATATTAAAGCCTGCATAAGCAAAGCCGTAGATACGCTCCGGATCATTATGATAGGAGGGACGGGGGTCGTGGCCTAAGATGGCAAATACAGCTTCATGATGCTCCCCCGGAATGAGTGCCAGCAAAGACTCCGGGAAGGTCACCTGTAAAGCATAATCCTTCACCGGATCAGCAAAGCCGCTCAGAGCCTCCGGATGACTGTCTGTATAAGGCAGATAGGGCTTGATATCATAAATAGGTGTATGATCCATTAAATCAGCGCCTGATACCAGTAAGACCGGTCCATATTCAGGGGTCATCTCAATCCCTTCCAGCTTAACAGAGGAAAGCCCCAGAGGATTGGGCCGGAAGGGAGACCGGGTTGCAAAGACCCCCATGCGCTTATTTCCACCAAGGCGGGGCGGTTTTACCATGGGAGACCAGCTATCCCGTTCCGTCCCTAAGAAGCCCCAGATGAGCCAGATATGGGAAAATCCCTCCAAGCCTCTCAGAGCATCTGCATTGCGGTATTCCGCTTCAAAAATAATCCTTGCTTTTAAAGCATTTATAATGCCACTCTGACGTGGGATTCCGAATTTCTCCGGAAAGTCCGTGCGAATATGCGCAATTACCTTTAGCTGAAGGGGGGCATTATTACTCCGATCTCTTGCTTTCCTATCCTCTTGCTTCTCATGCTTCATTTTATCCTTCATAGAATGTTCTCCGCTTTTCTCCCTAAATTGTTATATCCCAGGACTGACCTTCCTGCATGACATCCATAATGGTCGCAAGTGCAGCAGTCGCCTCTCTCTCTTGTTTGAATTGTGCGATAATCTCCGGCTTGCCCCAAAAATGCATGGGGAAGACATACCTAACCCTTGCGCTGGTAAGAAGCGCCTCCAGTCCAAGATAATACCACTCCTCCTGCCTGGGATCAAGAGGTGTAAAGGCAAGATCAATATCGATGTCCCGCAGTGTTTCTATTTCCTTCAGGAATCTGGCAGTCATATTGTTATTCTCCTGCTTTGTTTCTTCCTTCCATACCCACTGATGCAGGTCACCGGCATGATAGATGGTCTTCCCCTGATACTGCAGCAGAAAGGCCACACCCAAATCTGTGGATTTTAGGGTTTTCAGCCTTATACTGTCCCCTTTTAAGTCCTTCAGTTCATACTCCTGGTAGGCTTTTACGCTGATAACCCTTTCTAAAACCTCCTCTGTACAGCCAGCCTGCAGGTAATCTTCGCTCTTGATGCGAATATCTGAGGACAGGATATATTCCACCTTGGGATAGGTTACGCTGAGCCGAAATATCTCAGGATTATAATGATCTCCATGCTTATGGCTTGCAAATACAAAGAGCTTTTTCTCCGGATCCAGCTCGGGTATCACACCTGTATAATAATCAAATAAAAAGTAACAATTCTCCCACTCCAGCAGAAAACTGCTGTGTCCGATATAGGTAACCTTCATTCCTCTTGCCTCCATTTCATATCCAAACTAATGGATCATGTCCATTTTTACTAGTTTAAATTTACATAATTAATTCTTTCTATGAAAGGTCATCCATAAGTCCTTAAGCTTCAATAAGTTTACTTTACACTGATTCTGAAGGATAATCAACCATATTATAAAAATGCAGTCTGAGAATACACCCATTTCCTGTGTATGAAATGAGGACATCACCTGATTGTATGTCCTCATTCAAAGAATATCTTATTCCATTAAAATAATCTGATATGATTATTCTGTTGTAATTATTCTGTTTTAAGTGTTCTGTTTAATTGCTCTGTTTGATTGCTCTGTTTTAACTGTTCGAATAGCCTTATTTCATAGCTCTGTTTTAGTATTTCTGCCAATCTATCCTCTATAATTGCTTTATCCTAATT
>JAJUHH010000384.1 GCA_029267975.1 Clostridiales bacterium | reverse complement strand
GTTATCTATCAGAGTAATACTGCGGGGCAGCAGGTAGAGAAGGGTACAAAGATTGATATTATCGTAAGCAGTGGCCCTGCAGAAACTGAGACCGGCAATGTGGGAGGAAACACAACCTATGTCGGTCAGGTAACTATCAATGTAAATCCTTTTGATTATATCAGCGATATAGATGAGATTATATTAGAGATGGAGCAGGACGGCAACTTAACCAATATTTTTGAGGGAGCATTGGATGCAAATGACTTCCCTTATCCGGTAACCGATATTGTCAGCACCAGCTCCAGTGTGGGAACGGTAAGAATGTATATCAACGGTGAACTCTTTAAAGTGCCCGGTGATGCACAGACAACCTGGACAGTAGAATTTGAAGCAGTGGAGGAATAGCTTGAAGGGTAAGATTGTTAAAGGTATTGCAGGTTTTTACTATGTTCATGTACCTGAGGAGCGGGAGCAGACCAATGCTCCTCATCCGGGAAGGATATATGAATGCAAAGCGAAGGGGATATTCCGTAATCAGAAGATTAAGCCTCTCGTGGGTGATGATGTAGAGATCGATACCGAGGATCAACCTGAGGACAAGGGTGTAATTGTAGAGATTTTACCTAGAATAAATGAGTTAATCAGGCCGGCTGTAGCAAATGTTGACCAGGCTATGGTCATATTTGCTGCGGCCCAGCCTGACCCGAATTTAAATCTGCTGGACCGTTTTTTGATCATGATGCAGAAGCAAGAGGTCGATGTAATCGTCTGCTTTAATAAAACAGATGTTGCTGAAGCCGGAGAGTTAAAGCTGCTTGAAGAAACCTACAGACTTTGCGGCTATGAAGTGATCTTTACCAGCTTGCTGAATAAAGAAGGATTAAGCATATTGTATGATAAAATAAAGGGTAAGACTACCGTGCTGGCCGGTCCGTCCGGGGTGGGGAAGTCTACCTTTATTAATCTTGTCCAGCCGGAAGCAAAGATGGAAACCGGGGATATCAGTGAGAAGATTAAACGGGGCAAGCATACTACAAGGCACTCCGAGCTGATTTATGTGGATGAGGATACTTATGTCATGGATACGCCTGGCTTTAGTTCCTTATATCTGGAGGATACCAGCAAGGAAGAGCTGAAAAGCTATTTTGTAGAATTTCGGGAGTATGAGGGGGATTGCAGATTCCTCTCCTGCAATCATCTGAATGAACCAGGGTGTGCAGTGAAAGAAGCGTTACAGCAAAAGAAGATCAGCAGACTTCGCTACGAGAATTATGTGCTGCTTTATGAAGAACTTAAGAATCAGAAGCGCTATTAGTGTGAAACCCCTTTATTTGTACACGCTTACGGAGGAATGGATATGATAAAACTATCACCGTCAATTCTGGCGGCAGATTTTAATAAACTGGGGGAACAGATTGCCCTTGTGGAAGAGACAGGTGTGGAATATCTGCACATCGATGTCATGGATGGCTCCTATGTTCCCAGCATAAGCTTTGGTATGCCTGTGATAGCTTCGATCAGAAAGAATTCGAAGCTTATTTTTGATGTTCATCTGATGATAGACGAACCGATTCGCTACCTGGAAGAGTTTAAGGAAGCAGGAGCAGATATTCTGACGGTCCATGCGGAAGCCTGTACCCACCTTCACAGAACGGTGACCAAGATCAAGGAACTGGGAATGAAGGCTGGCGTATCCCTCAATCCAGCCACACCCTTACATGAACTGGAATATATCCTTAAGGATTTGGATATGGTACTCATTATGACGGTGAACCCTGGCTTTGGAGGGCAAACCCTAATTCCCGAGACCTTAAATAAGGTCAGAAAGCTTCGTAAGATGGCAGAGGAAGCTGGAGTAACTTTTGACATCGAGGTTGACGGTGGAATGAACCTTCGTAATGTTGAGGAGGCGATCACTGCCGGTGCCAATGTAATCGTGGCAGGAACCTCCGTATTTCAGGGCGATATTCAGGAGAATATAAAGAATTTTCAGGATATATTTGCTGCTTATCATAAGTAACTGCGAAGAGGAACTCTTCGCAGCTTCAAGAAAGTAAAGATAGGGAGGACGGCAAAGATAGGGAAGACGGTGAAGATGGCGAAGATGGAGAAGAAGGTATTGATCATTACGGGCGGTCAGGTGGAAGAAGCTTTTCTAACCGAGCTGCTGGCAAAGAACAAGTATGATAGGATCATAGCAGCAGACAGAGGCCTGATGATGGCTGACAAGCTTAAGCTCATTCCCCATGCCATCCTGGGGGATTTTGATTCGGTACCCGATGAAATTCTGGAACTTTACCAGGGGAGAGATATCCCTGTTTATACATTTCCCAAAGAAAAGGATAAGACAGATACCCAGATCGCCATTGAGCTGGCCTTGGAGATGGAGGCTAGTGATATTCATGTTGTTGGCGGCACAGGCAGTAGGCTCGATCATACCCTGGCTAATCTGCATCTTCTGCTCATTCCCCTTCAGCATGGGGTAAATGCATGTATCTTAAATGCCAATAATAAGCTTTATCTAAAGAAAGAGAGCTTTACCATAAGACAGGAGGAACAGTTTGGCTCCTATGTATCACTTCTTCCCTTTACGGAGCAGGTTCGGGGGGTAACCCTGAAGGGGTTTAAGTATCCCCTGAATGAAGTGGTTCTTAGCTTAGGAAGCAGCCTTGGTATCAGCAATGAGATCACCTCAGCCCTTGCTGAAGTTCGGCTATCCGAAGGAATTCTCCTGGTGATGGAAAGCAGAGATTAGGAAAGAGGATATTTGCCGAAGGAAGCTTATGCTGACATGAATGACAAGATCATAGAAAATAAATGATAAATAATAATTAGTATGATGATTAACGAGTATAAGGAAGGAAAAAACAAATGAAACTAGGTATTGTAGGCTTACCCAATGTCGGTAAGAGCACTCTTTTTAATTCATTAACCAAAGCAGGAGCAGAATCAGCCAATTATCCTTTTTGCACCATTGATCCGAATGTCGGAATTGTACCGATTCCGGATGAGCGTCTGAAGGTATTGGGCGATTTGTATCATTCGGAGAAAATCATTCCTGCTACCATTGAATTTGTTGATATTGCCGGTCTGGTAAAAGGTGCATCCAAGGGGGAGGGCCTTGGTAATCAGTTTCTTTCCAATATCAGAGAAGTGGACGCCATCGTCCATGTGGTTCGTTGCTTTGATGACAGCAATGTCATACATGTGGATGGGTCAGTCAATCCTGCAAGGGATATTGAGACCATTAATCTTGAGCTGATCTTTTCCGATCTTGAGGTTCTGGAGCGCAGAATGTCTAAGACCATGAAGGGAGCGAAGAACGATAAGGCTCTGGCGAAAGAGCTTGAGCTGCAGCAGCGTTTGAAGACTATCCTGGAAG
>JAJUHH010000383.1 GCA_029267975.1 Clostridiales bacterium | reverse complement strand
GGGAGCAGGAGAATTGCTTCATTATACTGGGCAATTCCGTCCTTATAATTCTCCTGATAGATGTATTCTTCTGCCTGCTTAATCATATCGTCATACTGTTTCTTTAGAATACTGTTATCGATGAGCTTTAGCATGGCCTCTAGCTCATCGCTCCTCGTTACGTCTATTCCCTCAAGAATCTGTTCCCTGGCAAGATCATATTTTTCCTGCATCATATAGGACTTGGCGATTCCCTGATAGGAGGCAATCTCTTTACTCTTTAAGAGCTTGGCCTTGCCATATTCGGTAATTGCCTTATCATATTCCTTATTATTAAAATAAACATCTGCACGGGAAATAGACTGAAGAAATTCATAATCCGTCTTAGCAGACTTAACTTCCTCAATCTTTGTTTTTATCTTATCGCTTGATAATTTGTCATAACCGCTGCGTAATACCTCCAGAGCCTGATCATAATTATTTAGTCCGACATAAGCCTGAGCCAGTCCAATGGTTAAGGTCTCCTGGTCGCTGCCCTTAATGGTAAGCGCCGCCTGATAAGCCTCAACCGCCTGCTCAAAGCTTCCCGCATTCAGATAATTCTCTGCCATTACGGCCTGCTCTACAAATTTTACGTCTTTTGTGGAACTGGTGATAATAATAACTACCGTAAGAAGTACAACCAGCCCCAATACTGCCCCCACCAATCTTCTCTCTTTTGTTCGAAATATACTCTGGTACATTATTTCACCTCCAAAAGACAGTCATCTCTTCTCCTCACCTTCCGCACCTTTCTCAGGGCTGAAGGTTATCTTCCATCATAAGTCGCTGATAAATGTCTCTTTTACTGACTCCTCTGTCTTTTGCGACAGCTTTCATTGCCTCCTTCTTATCCATCCCTTGATCCATGTAGATCCTCATGTGCTCAGTCAAGGCAACAGCGCCCCATCGCTCCTGCCTTTCCTCCATCAGCTCATGGTTTGATCTTCCCTCAAGAACCAAGACATACTCCCCTTTGGCTTCTTCTTTTTCAAATACTGTAATTGCCTCAGAAAGTGTTGTCTGCCAAACAGTCTCATGCAGTTTTGTTAATTCCTTTATAATTGAAATATTACGGTCCCCAAGCGCCTCCTTTAATTCAAAAAGGGTCTTTCCCAAGCGGTGGGGAGCCTCATATAATATTACCGTTCTTGTATCATTTTTTAATTCCTCAAGTACCTGCTGCCGCTCCTTCTTATCGGAGGGAAGGAAGGCCTCAAAGGTAAACCGTCTGGTGGATAAGCCGGATAAGGTCAGTGCTGTAACAGCGGCACAGGCACCCGGAAGGGAGGTCACTGTAATGCCCGCCGCATAGGCCTGCTTCACCAGCTCCTCACCCGGATCGGAGATTCCCGGCGTTCCGGCGTCGGTGATCAAAGCAATGTTGACTCCAGCCTTTAGCTGTTCCACCAGATATCTGGCCTTCTCTACCTTGTTAAATTCATGGTAGCTGGTCATGGGTGTCTTTATCTCAAAATGATTCAATAGCTTAATACTGTGCCTGGTATCCTCTGCAGCAATCAGATCCACCTCTTTTAAGGTACGGATGACCCGAAGGGTGATATCCTCCAGATTCCCGATCGGAGTGGCACATAAATACAACGTTCCTGACATCTCTTGTCACCTACCCCTATGTATTGCTCTAATATCCATATATCTCATAAATCTCATCCGTATAGACCTTGGGCTGCTTATATACGATGAGAGGGGCTTCCACCTTAAGCATGGCTTTGGCACCCTTAATACATTCCATCAGAACCATATTGGGTTCCTTGTCAACATAGGGATGTACCAGTTTCATACGTTTTGGTTCCAGCTTATACTGGGTCAGCAATGTCATAATCTCTACCAGACGGAAGGGTCGATGTACCAGATAAAATCTTCCGCCCGGCTTTAACAGCCTGCTTGCTTCCCGGATCACATCCTCCAGAGAGCATAATATCTCATGGCGGGCTATAGCCTTCGCATCCCCGGGATTCACAAGACCATGACCGCTGTTCATATAAGGGGGGTTGCTTGTAAGGACATCAAAGGAAGCCGGCCCGAAGAGGGCAGAGGCTCCCTTGATATCTCCAATGACAATATCAATTTTATCTTCCAGTCCGTTTAAGGCAACGCTGCGTCTGGCCATATCGGCACTTTCCTCCTGAATCTCCAGACCGGTAAAATGCTCCCCTTCTGTCTTTGCCTCCAAAAGAATTGGGATGATCCCCGTACCGGTGCCCAGATCAAGCACTCTTTCCCCTGGGAATACCCTTGCAAAACCGGAAAGCAGTACAGCGTCCATGCCAAAACAAAACTTCCTGGTATTCTGTATGATTTTATAATTGTTTCTGTTTAGATCATCTACCCGTTCCCCAGGCTTTAAAAATACTTCAGATCCCAGGTGTACAATGAGTTTATGCTCCTCGTTTCTCATACTGCTATCATTCATCATCTAACAGGGATTTTCCTTCCTTCTTCTCCAGAAGTTCCAGTACTCTTAATTCTTCATCCTCAAAGGAAGGGTTCTTCTCCTTACGTTTTCTCTGTTTAAAGCGAAGGTCATCCACCTTATATTCTCTTACTTCCTTCTCATCATTCTCCAGGGTGACAATTACCTTCACCAGCTGCTTCAGTACACTGACACTTTGCACTTCGCCCTTTAAATTATCCTTGGTAGTTACAATATCACCGACAGCGGGAAGCTTGCTGTTCAGCTCTTCATAGGCTTCCTCTTCATTCTTTAAGCAGCACATCAGTCTTCCGCACACGCCGGAGATTTTGGTAGGATTTAAGGACAGGTTCTGCTCCTTGGCCATCTTAATGGATACCGGTGCAAACTCTGACAAATGGGTGTGGCAGCAAAGGGGTCTTCCACAGATACCGATTCCGCCTACAATCTTGGTCTCATCTCTTACACCGATCTGACGCAGCTCTATACGGGTCTTAAATACGGATGCCAGGTCCTTTACAAGCTCTCTGAAGTCTATTCTGCCGTCCGCAGTAAAGTAAAATAAAACCTTATTATTGTCAAAGGTATACTCTGAATCAATCAGCTTCATTTCCAGACCATGCTTCTTGATCTTCTCCAGACAAATCTGAAAAGCTTCCTTTTCTTTCTCTTTATTCCGCTTTTCAATCGCATCATCTTCTTCTGTAGCCCGACGGATCACCTGCTTCAGGGGCTGAATGATCTTGTCATCTTCCACATCTCTGGGACCTAAAACCACCGAGCCGTACTCAATTCCCCGGGCAGTTTCAACGATTACATTATCACCTTGTTTAATATCAAGACCTGCAGGGTCAAAGAAATAAATCTTACCTGCCCTGCGAAACCTTACACCAATAACATTAACCATTACAATTCTCCTTTATAGTAAGTAGCAT
>JAJUHH010000382.1 GCA_029267975.1 Clostridiales bacterium | reverse complement strand
TCTCTATTATCCTATCCTCCTCTGCGGAAAGGGTTACATAGAAAATCTCAAAGTTACGGTTATGGCAAGAGGTATAGTAATGCCTACCCTCATATAAATAATTCTTAAGGCAGGCATGATACTCCTCCAAGGTCAATCCGCTCTCCTCCATCAAGGCAGAGTGCGGATATCCCACATAACGAAAATGCCAGGGTTCATGTGCAATCCGGGTGATCTTTTCCTTGCCGGCAGGATATCGCTCAATAAATCCATATCGGGCCGCATACCTGCGAAATCTCCCCCAGATACCCTCATAAGGAAACTCCGGTCGTATGGCATCCAAGTCTTCCTGCGACTTTGCTAAATCCACCGCCAAACCGGTCTGATGCTCACTGCATCCCGGGATCGCAACGTAGCTGCGTGTAAATGCTTCCCCATGCTCCAGCATGGAGTTATGATAGATGGCCTCCTGCTCCTTAAGGGTTCTGTAACCGCTGACCGGGACGATATCCTGTGCTCCTCCAAGGAAGGCAATGGCTTCTGACAGCATCTTAGCAGCTTGCCTTTCCAATAATATCCGCAAAGATCTGGGGGCAAGCAGCGTCAATTGCTCCCTCATGATCTGTTCTGTATAAGGATGGGTGGGATTCACCAGGATCAGATGCCCTTTCGAGATATCCGATCTTTGAAATTGTAAACACTTCATTGCTCCACCGCCAGACTAATCAGTTGATCGATGATTTGCTCATAGCTCATTCCGATTCCCTTTAACATATTGGGATAGCGGCTGTGGGAAGTAAAGCCGGGTATGGTATTTACTTCATTAAATACAATCTCCTGCTCCGGTGTCAGAAACAAATCCACTCTGGCAAAGCCGGAACAGCCAAGAAGCTTATAAATCTTCGCAGCCACCCTTTTAATACGGTTTGCAAGCTCATTGTCAATCCTTGCAGGCATATGAATCCTGGAGGACTTTAGGCTGTACTTTTCTGTATAATCAAAGAAGCCCTGGGATAGCTCAATTTCATCCACTTCACCGATAATCAGCGCCTGGTTCCCAAGCACCGCACATCCCACTTCAAAACCATCCACCGCTTCCTCGATAATTACCTTTCGATCATAGAGGAAGGCATTTTCTACTGCCTTTTGCAAACCTTCTGCTTGATCCACCTTGCTTATCCCCAGAGAGGATCCGGAATTGACCGGCTTAACAAACAAAGGGTAACGAAGGGATGTAGTGCGCTGCAGCAGATCCTCTGAGGCTTCATAGGCATACAGGGTAATTGACCTGGGTATTATGATCCCCTCCTGTCCAACCAGCTTGTGAGCAATATCCTTATCCATACAAAGGGCTGAGCTGAGCATATCGCATCCTACGCAGGGAATACCTGCCATAGCCAACAATCCCTGCACCGTTCCATCCTCACCGTTTTTCCCATGTAATACCGGAAATACCGCATCAATGGTCACGCTTGATACCTTCCCCTCCTTCAGAACTAAAATTCCATGGGTATTACGGTCCGGAGAAATCACTGCCCTTACACAGGAGGGATGACTGCTCCAGGTATCCTTTTGAATGTCAGCAAGCTCACCATCATATTTCAACCATTCCCCCTGCCTGGTGATGCCAAGCAGGACAAGCTGGTACTTTTCCCGATCCACATTCGAGATCACCGAGGCTGCTGATTGCAGGGATACCTCATATTCTGTAGAACATCCTCCAAAGATGATCGCAATTGTTTTCTTTTTCATATACTGACTCCTTATCTCTTCAAGAATAATAAAATAAAAACCTGTCCAAAGCGGTAATCACATCTTACCGAATCCGGACAGGTTATATTTGATTTTTCTTTTTAGAAATGCTTAAGATTCCCTTATGAAAGGCTAAGGATATTCCTAAGAAGCCTGCTGATCATGATTGGCCTATCCCTGGGGAAGCACTACAGTAAAGGTTGTCTTCCCAGCCTCACTCTCTGCCGTAATGCTGCCTTTGTGTGCTACCACAATCTCCTTGGCAATCGCCAGGCCAAGCCCTGCACCACCGGTCTGGGAAGAACGGGAACTATCCAGACGGTAGAAGCGCTCAAAGATCGTCTCAAGCTTCTGTGCCGGAATGGGATCACCGCTATTTACAAACTTAAGGATAACCTGCCCATCCCCTGCTGTTGCAGTAATATCAATGATACTCTTATCATAGCTATAGGCAATGGCATTCTTAAGTATGTTATTAAATACTCTGGATAGCTTATCTGCGTCCCCCCATAGAATTAATTCCTCCGGGGCATGGACTTGTACCTGCTTCTCACCCGGAGCAAGCATGGGAAAGAATTCATCGGCGATCTGAGCCAGCATATAGGATAGATTGATTTTGCCCTTGTTTAAAACGATAGAGCTTAAATTAAAACGAGTGATCTCAAAGAACTCTTCAATGAGCTGCTCCAGGCGGTATGCCTTTTCCAGAGTAATCCCGATATATTTTGTTCTTTGATCCTCAGGCATATCTGACGCTTCATCTAAGAGGTTTAAGTATCCGATGACGGAAGCAAGAGGAGTCCGTATATCGTGGGCCAGGTTCACCACCAGGTCATTCTTGCGCTGCTCTGCTTCCTTGGCAGCCCTTTCATTTTTTAGCGCCGTACGCTTAATCTGATTCATGCTGTCTTCTATGCTTCTAAGAGGAAGCGGAAGCTTGATTGGTTCTTCCTCTGGTGTCACCAGCTTGCTGCTTGCTTTGGCAATGTCTTCAATATAGCTAACAGTCCTGATCCACTGAATAAAATTTATCAAAAGAATCAAACAGAACCAGAATAAGGGTACGAGAATGTATAAATACTCCTCAAAGATCTTCAGCTTCCAGTACAGTGACGTTGGTTGCCATATGATGACACGCTTGGCAAAATAATAGCCGCCTACTAATGCCAGCACATAGCCAATTGTGGCGATGGTCACATTTCTGATAAACCTTGATATGGTACTCAGCATAAATTCGCTGCGAAAGGATCTCTTAGTCAATTTTATAACCCACCCCCCATACCGTTTTGATGTATTTGGGTCGCTCCGCATTATCATGCATCTTCTCTCTGATATGGCGGATATGCACCATTACCGTATTGTTGTTATTGGTATAGTACTTATCTCCCCATACGGCCTGGAATAGTTCCTCCGACCGAATGACTCTTCCCCTGTTGGCTGCCAGGAACCACAGAATTGAGAATTCGAGAGGCGTAAGGGGGATCGGTTTCTCATTGAGGATACATTCATGCTTGTCCTTATTTAAGACCAGACCAGAGAAAACAATAACATTCTCCTCTGCCGCTGACTCCACAGAATTGTATTTTCGAAATCTTCTTAATTGTGCCTTCACTCTGGCAACCATCTCAAGCGGTCGGAAAGGCTTGGTAATGTAAT
>JAJUHH010000381.1 GCA_029267975.1 Clostridiales bacterium | reverse complement strand
CGGCTTGCTGGGCAGGAATGGTGCCGGTAAGACCTCCCTTATGTCACTGATCAGCGCTTACCGAAAGCCCTCCTCCGGTAGTGTCAGTGTACTTGGTGAAAATCCTTATGAAAATACAAGGATACTTCCTCAAATTGCTTATATCTATGATAACCAAAAAGAAATAGAAAATGATTATAAGGTCAGGGATCTGATCCATATGGCAGCAACACTTCGTCCTAATTGGAACAGTGCCTATGCAGATCGTCTCCTGCAGTTATTTGAGATCCCTGTGAAAAAGAAAATGGGAGCCTTAAGTCATGGCCAGCGGGCCGCAGTACATGTAATCATCGGTCTTGCAGGTCAGACTCCTATCACCTTGTATGATGAAGCCTATCTGGGTATGGATGCTGCTATGAGAAAGCTGTTCATCAGCGAATTGCTGTCAGATTACCTTAAGAATCCCAGGCTGATCCTCTTCTCTACCCACTACATCAATGAGATGGAGACCCTGTTCAGCGATGCCATCATCCTGCATGATGGTCAGATATTAGCCTACGATGACTGTGACTCCCTCCGGCAAAAAGGAGTTGCCATCACGGGAAGTATTGATGCTGTTGACCGTTTTATGGGTAACAGACAGCTTTTGTCCCAGCGAACCCTTGGTAACCAGAAGGAGGCTATCTTCTTTGGCGATCTTACGGAACAGGAAAGGCAGAAAGCAATGGCTGCCGGACTTTCCATAACCCAGCCATCCTTACAGGACCTCTTTATCTATCTCACCGGAAAGGAAGGGAAATAAGTATGACAAAGAAAGCAATGAAGTTGCTGTTTGTACCATTATTAAAATCAGTTTTATGGTTTCTTGGCATTTACGCTTTGGTCATAGCCATATTAGCTACTATATTTTACCTGATGTTGGATCCTGACATGGAATGGATGAGTATCTCTACCCAGTTTGCACCAAGGATTTATTTACTGGTACTGGGTATCGTTTACCCTCTCGTCCATCTGGAGCTTTATGTATCCAAGGGATTAACTCGAAGACAATTTTTCCATGCCCTGTTGGGAGCCATCAGTATCCTCTCCCTGGTTTTACTGTTACCGACTTTAATTGCTGAAGCTTTTCTTGGCACCCTGACACCCTTAAGTGTAATATACGATTTTGTTCAATTACCCCTGTTCTTTTTGGCAGGTTGGTGTGCAGGTATCGGGTTTAGGTTCAACACCTGGTTGGCTGCTTTGCTTGGTATCTTAGGTGCAGTTGCCAGCCTGCAAATCATGAATATAATTGTAGAAACCTTTGCCTTACCCCTGTTTGCTCAGCTGCTAATCGGAGTACTAATACTTGGTCTCCAGCTGCTCCTGCTGCCCAAGGTCCTGCACCGGGCTCCCCTGAAAAGCTAAGTAATTCAATCGCAGAAAGGCCTGCTTATTTTCCAAGCAATTCCGATTACAGAAGGGCCTGTTACAATTTAATAAGTAAGCGGAAGGAGCTGGCGCATAAGCGACATGCTCCTTCCTTTCATTTAGCATTGCTTTTTATGCAAGCTATTGCCCAAAAAAGAAACGGCGCCACCAATGTCCTTGGGGGTGTTTATCACATACTAAATTTACATAAATAGAGTGTAAGGACCAATCCATAAAGAGATCGTTTGCCGCCATCAGTACTTAGGCTGCGGCAGATGCCTTTATCTGTCGCAGCCTTATGTACTGCTATGTGCGGCAACCGAGTGAGAACGTATCTCTGTTGGATTGGTCCTTACACTCTATTCTATTCATGACTAGTGTTGTGATAAATATCCCCAGGATATTGATGGTGCCGTACCTTTCAGTTTATCAGTTCCCCATCTTGCCTATTGGGCAGCTCCTTCTGCTAAGCCGGCCTCCCAGGCGGCTCAGCAGTTCATTGCTGATGGTTCCCGCCTTTTGCGCCAGCTCCTCTGCCCTGATTTCTTCCTTACCATCTCTGCCGATCAGTGTAACAGTATCTCCTCTTTCAACCTGGGGAAGGCCAGTAACATCCACCATAAGCTGGTCCATGCAAATGCGGCCGACAATGGGAGCACGATACCCTCTGATCAAAACCTCACAGTTCCCACCTGATAGGCTGCGGGGATAGCCGTCGGCATAACCGATGGAGACAACCGCCAGCTTCGTTTCTTTCTCTGATTGATATGCTCTTCCATAACCGACACTTTCACCCTCCCCGATTGATTTTAACAGGACAACCCTGGATTTTAAGGCCAACACCGGCCGCAAATTAAACAGTCCCTGTCCCTTCCCCGGAATCGTACTGTATACCCCGTATAAGGCGATTCCTATTCTGGCATATCCATAGCGCAGGTCAGGATAATTCATCAGCCCATAGCTGCTTTGTAGATGAAGCTTAGGTACTGCAATTCCTCTCTCCTTCAGGCTCTCGATCAAGGTCAGAAAGTGCTCCTGCTGGGAATAGGAGAATGCTATGTCCCCTTCCTCCCTGCTGTCTGATACACTCATATGAGAGAACATGCCAGTTACCTTAAGCCCTTTGCATTGAAAGACAGAGGCAATGGCATTCACATGGCGGTAATCCTCTCCCAGCCGGTTCATTCCTGTATCAATCTTTAAATGAATTTTAATTGCTTTCCCGTAGCGGTTTAATTCCTGTGCATGCTGCACATCAACCGCTGTTTGCGTCAGCTGGTATTGGTACAGTTCCTTTGCCCATTCTGCCGCTGTATACCCCAGAATAAGAATTTCTCCTCTGATCCCAGCCTGACGCAGGGCAATCCCTTCTTCTATCGTAGCCACGGCAAGGGAATGAACCTTAATCTTATTCAGATAAGAAGCAATCTCGACATCACCGTGACCGTAAGCATTTGCCTTCACCACCGCCATAAGTTCACAGCCCTGTGGAAGTCTTTCTTGAAGAACCTTGACATTATGCTCCAAGTTCTGAAGATTGATCTCCACCCAGGCCCTGTCCTTCATAAACATGTGTGATTGCTCTTTTATAAGCCCGCGTGACCGCTCTTTAATGAGTTCGCCTGCTTGCTCTTTGATAAACAGCCGTGTTCCTTCTTTCGTAAGCACATGTGATTGTTCTTTCGTCAGTACCCCTGAATCTTCTCTCATAACCTGTCCCTCCATAAGGTCACCACAATACCATCCTCATTATTACCGGATGCCTGATAGGGGACATGCTCCGGGATCTCTATTACCCTTTTCTCCTCAGAAGAAAGGGCTACATAGAAGATCTCAAAGTTACGGTTATGGCAAGAAGTAAGGTAATGCCTACCCTCATATAAATAATTCTTAAGACAGGCAAGATACTCTTCTAGGGTTAAACCGCTCTCTTTCATCAAGGCCGAATGCGGATATCCCACATAACGAAAATGCCAGGGTTCATGTGCAATCCGGGTGATCTTTTCCTT
>JAJUHH010000380.1 GCA_029267975.1 Clostridiales bacterium | reverse complement strand
CAGATCATTTGCCCTTCGAAATGCCGATACAAACAAGGGTACCAGAAGCGGGATCAGGCTCTTGGCACGCTTGAATAAACCGCCTGTCTCAAAATCAGCACCTCTGGCCATCTGAGCCTTCATGATCTTATCGGTCTCTTCTAATAGAATCGGGATAAAGCGCAGGGCAATGGACATCATCATAGATATTTCATGGACCGGTACCTTAATCCGGTTCAGGGGCTTTAAAACCTTCTCTAGACCGTCTGTGAGCTGGTTGGGCGTCGTTGTGAAGGTCATCAGGGAGGAGCCCAGGATCAGGTAGATGAGACGCAGTGCCATAAAACCTGCGGACTTTAAGCCTTCTTGGGTTACCTTGATCCATCCATACTGAAAGAGCACATGCTCCCCCTGGGAAAAGAATATATTAAAGAATACGGTAAACAGCAGAAGTACCACGATAGCCTTCAGGCCCTTCACGATATATCTGAAGGGAACCTTAGACAGTTTAATGATACTTGCCAAAAATGCCAGCACCAAAATATAGCCATAGACCGAATGGAATACAAAGAGCGATATAATAAACGCAAAGGTACCGATCAATTTGACCCTTGGATCCAGCCGATGCAGCAGCGAATCTGTCGGATAATATTGTCCAATTGTAATGTCTCTAATCATACGAAATCTCCAATCAATCCTAATCTGTGTGAAATGTAGCTTTCACGTCTCCCTATCCGTAGGAGAGCCTATTCACACTACCTACATAGCTCGAAACATACGTAATATTTCATCTCTTGCTTCCTCAACAGTGGTAGCATCTGTCCTCACCGGGAAGCCTTTCTCTCTTAAGGCGTTCATGACATAGGTAACCTGCGGTGCCGCAAGCTGCATCTTTTCCAGCTCCTTATAATGAGCAAATGCCTCCTTGGTGGGGTGCTGCAATACCAGCTCACCCTTATTCATAACAAATAAGCGGTCAGCATAATTGGCCACATCCTCCATACTATGGGTAACCAGGATAATGGTAAGTCCGCTCTCCTTATGAAGCTTCTCGATCTGCTCCAGAATATCATCCCGACCCTTGGGATCTAGTCCGGCTGTGGGCTCATCTAAGATCAGCACCTCAGGCTTCATAGCCAGAACTCCGGCAATGGCAACACGGCGCTTCTGTCCACCGGATAATTCAAAGGGAGAGGCATCCAGAAGGTCTTCTCCGATGCCAACCATCTTCAGGGCTTCATAGCTTCGAAGCTCGCACTCCAGCTTATCTAAGCCCAGATTGGTGGGTCCGAATAACACATCCTTAAATACTGTGGTCTCAAAGAGCTGATGCTCAGGATACTGGAATACCAGTCCAACCTTGCTGCGCAGCTCCTTTAACTTATAATTGGGGTCATAGATATCTGTCCCATTGAAATAAATATGTCCGTCGGTGGCCTTAACCAGACCGTTCATATGCTGTATCAGGGTTGATTTTCCTGATCCGGTATGACCAATCAATCCAATAAATTCACCCTTCTCTATGCTGAAGCTGACATCCTTAATGGCATGTCTTGCAAAGGTCGTTCCACTGTTGTATACATAATTTACTTTATCAAATATAATCTGCAAATTTATCACCCTCTTAATGAGTTTTTATAGCTTCTAGTGCAGCTACCAACTCTTCTACCGTAAGTATTCCTGCCGGTACCGAAAGTCCTGCCTTACTAAGCTCGTAGGCTAGCTCCGTCACCTGCGGTACGTCCATGCGATACTTCTTAATCTCTTCTACTCTGGAGAAAATCTCCCTGGGTGTTCCCTCCATGACCAGGTGTCCCTTCTCCATGACAAATACCTTATCTGCATAAGTCACCTCATCCATGTGATGAGTGATCAGGATTACCGTTACATTTTCCTTTCTATTCAGTTCCCGAATGGTTGCGATTACTTCCTTGCGGCCATTGGGATCTAACATAGCTGTAGGTTCATCCAGGATGATGCACTGAGGCTTCATGGCCATAATACCCGCAATGGCAACTCTCTGCTTCTGGCCACCAGACAGCTTATTGGGCGAGGACTTGCGGTATTCCAGCATTCCTACTGCCTTTAAGCTCTGTTCAACTCTCTGCCAGATCTCATCTGTAGGCACACCCAGATTCTCGGGACCAAAGCCAACATCTTCTTCTACAACTGTCGCAATTATCTGGTTATCCGGATTCTGAAATACCATACCGGCAGTCTGACGAATATCCCAAAGATTTTTATCCTCCATGGTATTCATTCCATTTACCCAGACACTTCCCTCTGTTGGATATAGGATTGCATTGATGTGCTTGGCAAGTGTAGACTTACCGGAGCCATTGGCACCAAGCACTGCGATAAAGTCACCCTTATGCACGTCCAGGTTAACCTGATCAATGGCTTTATTGATGGACTCTACATTACCATCCTCATCCCGTCTGATATATTCAAAGGAAAGGTTATCTACTTTTATCATTTCCATATATACAGCCTCATTTCTAATACAAGGGTCCTTGTGTTCATAAGCATTGCAATAAATTTGCTTATCGCTATGATTCACCCAAGATGGATAATAATCCTACCTGGATAATAACTAACCATGATTATACCTCATATTCAATGAAAAATAAAATATTTTATTTAAATCCTGGCAATATTTATATTCCCTATCCTTAGTGTGACCGAAAGATAAAATAATAATAAAATTTTCTTCACAGGGCTGTAACCCTTTCAGCTCAATGGCAGTATAATAATATAGTATCTATTTATAATAAATAAACAAGCAGGAATCAATACCGAGTTCCTTCTCATGGTAGATATTTGCTAGACATAATCTATTGATAATTGGAAGATTTTGTATTACAATGGACATGTCTTTACAAATTTTACTAGTCAAAAAGAGGTTGATATCATGAGTATTGATGCAAATATGAACCCGGTTTTATACTCCGTAGGTACCCTATTAGCATACAAAATCTCACAGGAATATTACAATAATATTCACTATGTTTGGTGTACAACGAAATTTGATTGTCTTTCCCAGCCTCCAACCTCCAATCCCCAGACCATTGCCATGCGATTTCTACAACAGATTGTTAAGGGTGACAGACATTCCAAGGAAATCGAGGATAATATTGCGGGGATCATTGCAGGTGCAAAATGCAAATTGAAGGAAAAAGTAATTACCAAAAAGCAATATGATGAAATTCGCAGCTTAGTTGCTGTGGCCAGGTATGAATCCTTCTTTCCCATGATATACATAATTAATAGTGAGAAAGTTAAAAATAAATGCATTGAAGTGGATAAGTATGATTGTGCGAGTGATACCTCTGAAGAATATAGAATTGAAGAATTAAAAGCGGACGAATTTCAGGTGATCAATATGAAGGATGTTCTATTCGGTATCGTGACTGCCGTTGAT
>JAJUHH010000379.1 GCA_029267975.1 Clostridiales bacterium | reverse complement strand
CTGCATGAGGAGTTGTACTTGCACCAACCACGATTTCCTTGTCGTATTCATTCTTTTTACTGCAGCCAGCAAGGGCTGTAATCGCTAAGGTAAGTATTAATAATGTAACTGTAAATTTCTTCATAAATAAATCCTCCCTTAAAGTTATGTTAAGTTATGTTTATATTCGTTTATCCGTACGTCTCATCCATCTGTTGCCTATTTCCTGGATTGCCTGTACGATTAAAACCATTAATATCAATGCAACCATCATCATGTCCGACTCGTAACGGTAATAACCATAACGGATTGCAATATCGCCAAGACCGCCGCCGCCTACAAAGCCTGCCAGTGCGGTATAGCCTAAAATCGTTGTAATTGCAATAGCACCTCCGATAATCAGGGAAGGCTTCGCTTCCGGCAATAACACCTTATAAATAATCTGGAAGGGGGTTGCTCCCATGGACTGGGCAGCTTCGATCACACCCTTATCCACTTCCTTCAGGGATGACTCCACAATTCTTGCGATATAAGGTGCGGAGCCTATGATCAGGGATGGAATAACAGCAGAGGGACCTAAGGTAGTACCTACAATAAATCTGGTAACAGACATAAGTGCTACCAAAAGAATTACAAAGGGCACGGAACGAATAAGGTTAACAATGATGCCCAGCACCCGATTAATACGTACACTTGGTTTAATGCCATCCTTATCGGTCACAACCAGGAGAAGTCCCAGAGGAAGACCGAGCAGATATGCTACGAAGGAAGAAAAGAAAGTCATATACAGGGTTTCAAGAATACCTTTTCCAAACATTAGGATAACCGTTTGATTCCACATACTCTTACATTACCTCCTCGTAGGGTATTTGATGTACATTTAAGTAATTCATAATCTTTTTGCGGCTGTTTTCTTCCTCCGGCAGCTGAATTACCATCTGTCCGAAGGCCTTGCCGTCGATATCCTTGGTATCAGCAAAGAGGATATTGACCGGTGTCTTGCACTCCATCACCATATTGGCGATCACCGGCTCAAAGGAAGTTCTTCCGTCAAAGATGATACGGCACTTATAATCGCCGGTAAAATTATCAATATGGGTAGCCCCTGAGTATACCAGCTGCCTTGCAATCTTAGACTGCGGTTTTACAAAGACCTCTTCCACTGCTCCTACCTCTGCAATATGGCTTTGATCAATGATTGCCACTCTATGGCAAATCTCTTCAATCACACTCATTTCATGTGTAATGACAATAACAGTAATGCCAAGCTTTTGATTAATTTCTTTCAGTAAATTAAGGATTGATCTGGTGGTTGTTGGATCAAGTGCGCTGGTGGCCTCGTCACATAAGATAATCTTAGGGTTTGTGGCAAGGGCTCTTGCAATAGCAACTCGCTGCTTTTGTCCACCGGACAGCTGTGCAGGGTAAGCCTTTGCTTTGTCTGCCAGTCCCACAATTTCAAGCAGCTCCTTTGCCCGCGCAACTGCATCCTTCTTGGGAACATGCGCCAGCTCCAGCGGAAAGCAAATGTTTTGCAATGCATTTCTCTGCATCAGCAGATTGAACTGCTGAAAGATCATTCCCATGGACTGCCTTGCTTTTAGTAATTCCCCTTCCTGAAGCTTTCCAAGGTCCTTGCCGTCAAAGATGACTGTTCCGCTTGTGGGTCGCTCCAGGAAGTTAATACATCGAACCAATGTACTCTTTCCTGCACCGCTGAGACCGATAATACCAAAGATCTCTCCTTCATAAATTGTAAGATTAATATCCTCCAGGGCCTTAACAAAGTTATTCTTGCTTTGAAATACCTTACCCAGCCCCTTCAGTTCAACTATAGGTTTTTGATCACTCAATCCCTACACCTCCGTTAGTATAATTAATCAAATCCGCTTGTTTTATTTAATGAGAATTGCCTTATATCGTATAAGAAATACAGAGAAGTCTATGCAATAAAAAAAACAGGATTGCCAGATAAGCATCCTGTTTTGCATCCATCTATTTGAAAAGAAGATTAGTACTTCTTTGCACTATGAAAACATCACATTCACCTATCCCGCAAATATGTCATATCGGCATGCTGCACATGCCACACATATAGCACATAGTGTTCATAGATGTTCTCATTAAGATCCTCCCTCATTAAATCATATAAATCATATATGTTTTCCTAACATTTATTTACTGACGTTAGTATAACTTATCAGAGGGATATTTGTCAACTTCTTTTATTTATAATTTTTTAAGAATTTATATACAATTTTTTTGCTATTTTGCATGATAGGAAAAAAGTATGATCCCAGTACTCTATTAGCGCTCAATTAAAAATGGAGAATTGGGGTCATGTCTTTGACAGTTTTTATGGATAGAAGCTTCACTGTGATTGGCATAGCAATAGATACAGCCGCTTCTACAGGAGTTGTAAGCCCCGATATCAACACTTTGCATACAGCCGCAGCCAAGTCTCTGATTTTTGTCTTTCTTTGCCTTGATGGGATGACCGCATATCTTCTCAATCACACTCTGATCAATGCAGGAGGCAGGTTTTACCCCATCCACGGATAAATCAGTGGCTTCACAGCAGGCACGAAGTTCAATGCCTCTGCTCTGCCCAATGGATGCCATAGAAGACGCCAGTTGGTGCATCTGCTCCTGTGTAATTTCCCTGATCACTTGTTCACGGACCTGATGGCTTAGCTTTTGGTATGAATCCACAAAACTAATGGTACAGACTTCCGTAAATTCCATCAACTCCCTACACAAATATTCAAACCTGCTCAGATGTTTCTCTGCCGCCAGAGATTCATTGAGGATGATTGGATCATATCGCCATAACACTCTGTGCCGACCAATCCTCTCCGACAATTTACGAAAAGTATAAAGTATCTCTTTCTTGTCCCGAAGATTAACTTCAATGGAAGTATCATAGGGTGTCAGCGTAAACTGAAAATAATAATGATATCCCATGGTATCCAACTGCTCCAGCTGCTTCATCATAGGGGCAGGGTCCTTGGTCCAGAATACGATGCAATCGACTTCCTCAGGCGCTAAATTCACACGGCATACCTGGGAATGATTCATGGGGTTACGATATAAGGCATAGCCCTCCCTCAAACGGTTTAAAAACCACTCCGAATAATATGCCGGCAGATCCGTCCTGCGGGATGCTGAAACAATCATAATAACCCTCCTACCTGCTTGCTGATGAAATGATAATAGCAATATACATCATTATAGCATAACATTTTCAGCGATACAAACGTTTGTTTGGATGTGTGCTAAAAAAACAGCTGAACAGAGTTTGTTCAGCTGTAATATAGCTTCCTCTTATTCAATTCTTTTGAATAAAAAAAATCGAGGCGACAAGATTTGAACTTGCGACCTCTGCGTCCCTAACGCAGCGCTCTAGCCAAGCTGAGCCACGCCTCGATGTTGCTGTTTG
>JAJUHH010000378.1 GCA_029267975.1 Clostridiales bacterium | reverse complement strand
GTGATCCGCTGATAACATAGCTTCCTTCCGCACTTATGGTTACTGTCGATCCTTCTACCGAAGCTCCGGAACCAGTTACAGAGGCAGTGTTATCCTGAAGAGTAATCTGAGTTGCAGTGCTTTCCTCATAGCCTACCTCCAGATCTCTGGCAGTAAACTCCTTATCCACCACTACCTGTGAGGAGCTTAGTAAAGCAGTGGTCCCTGTTTGCTGCTGTGTACCTTCCGTCTGTGACTGGGACTCTGTCTCGGTCTTTGAACTACAGCCGGTAAATACAAAGGATATAATCATTAGCATTGCTGCTATTTTTGATATTCTTCCTTTCATTCCATTACCTCTCTTTCCTTTTAAATCACTTATTCTCTTTAAATCACTTATTTCTTTCCATATTGCAATTGTTTAATTCATTGTTTTCATCCACATCTCTTATTTACATCTCTTACTTACATCATACATCTCTTTTATTCACATCTTTACATGTATCTTTTACTTACATTTTTCCTACATCTTTTATTTACATCTTTAAAATTGCCAACTTTTATTTAGATCTTTTATTTACATCTTTAAAATTGCTAACTTTTATTTACATCTTTTATTAGCATCTCATATTTTCATACCACGATTCTCATTTTCAATCCTCATCATATCTTCCTCCTATAATTCTTCGCTGCCATAGGTAACTCTGCCGCAGGTAATCTCAAGATTGCCGTTTCGGCAGCGCAGTTCATCGATCATTTGCTTTTCCTCCATGGGGTTTTTCATTCTGATATGATATTCCAGCTTAAAAAGGCTTCCCATATTAGTAGTCTTCGCCCTTACCAGCTCAGCTTTGCTGGTATATTTTGAAAAGAGGTCATCAAAGACCCCCATATAATCAAGGCCTTCCGGTATAGTGATCTTAAGCTCCTTGTCCCTATGCTTGGGCTCTCCGAAGCTAGTAATGTTATATATAACGCTTGCTCCGCCAATGATAAGTACAAATAAGATTGCCGCCATAATATAACCGGTTCCCGTTGCTAGGCCTACTGCCATGGACAAGAAGATGCTGTTTATCTCCCTTGCATTGCCAGGGACTGAACGGAAACGTACCAAACTAAAGGCTCCCATTACAGCAACACCGGTTCCAAGGTTTCCATTTACCAGCATAATAACCATCTGTACAATAGCAGGCAATAATGCAATAGTGATAACAAAGCCCTTGCTGCTGTTATTAAAACGGCTGTGAACCCAGGCAAGACCTGCTCCCAGTAGCAAGGATGCGATGGTGCAAATTAAAAATGATTGAAGGGTCAGTGTATTTGATAAAATCGAATTAAGCATAAATTATGTCTCCTTTCTTTTGTCCAGTTATCGCCGTTTCACCCAATATCTGCTTAGCCATAACTGCTTCTATCCCTGTTGTTCTATCCATAGCATGTTCTTCTTTGGTTTCTTCTTTCCTTTGCAATGACTGCAGATAACCCATTCCATATTTGGAGAAGGAGGTAGGGTAGATTTTCAACTCATCCAGAATATGGGTTAGCCATAAGGGCATCGCACCCGGCACCTTTATCTCCATTAGCATTTGGTCCTTCTCAAGCAGGGGATAGCCCCAGGCTCCGTTCTCCAGCTTAAGCTCTTCCTCTCTCCAGAGTATGTTTGTATCAAAGGTGATTCGCAGCTCTGGCTCCTCCGTCCCGTACATGGCAATTCGCCGGTAGGAAATGTACATGGATGGTACAATCTTTTGATAATATTGCAGAAAATAATTGATTTCTTTTGTGATCTGGGTCGGATGATCAAGCGTCATGTTCTGATATAGATAACGCTCAGCCTCACTCAGCTCCAGATTGATCCGTCTCTTATAAACAATCCCCTTATATTTCTTCTTAAGCTCAATAAAAACTTTGTCTCCCTCCTTTGGTGTCCCATAACTTCGAAGCCTCAGCTTCTCCTTATACACCGGCTTCTCTAAGGAATTACGAATGAGCAAATGATTGGGTGTATCAAAATATATATTACATATCAAAGATTCTCCATATGCATCTACAGTCAGCCGGTCTGCAAATCGTTGCTGCAGCTGATGATATTGCAGCTTACTGATCAGATATTTCTTCTCATATCTTTTAAATGTTCCTTCTGCCATACAAGGTTGCCTCCAATCTTCCCACTGAGATCATTCTACCTTGTCAACTTAAAAGGAACCTTAAACTTTACCTTAAATCAACCTAAATTTTATAACAGGTGGAAGGCCTGGCTTAGAAATAAGCGCCAGTAAGGATAGAAACAGTGCGGAAAGGTATCGCCAGATAAGGAGCAGAGGCTAGCTGCTATAGCAAGTGTAGTCCGACTTCAGCGAACACGAGAATCAAAAAAGATACTGAACCTAATCAGTATCTTTTTACTCTGTATTTGTTGGCAGTAAACTGTGAATATTAAGATTAAGTTTACATAATATTTTTATGTAGTCTTTATCTCGTTGCAGTATTATTTCCTTCTGGTCTGAATGCTCTCATACAACCTGTCCAGGTCAACCTGACCCTGCCTAGGTAATGTAATCCCCAGTTCCTCAGCAGTGAATAAGCTCCATTGCTCTTTGTGCCTGAGCATGGCGCCGGGCTCTAATCGGGTAAGCGGACTAAGACTTTCCAGTTCTATAATCTCAGAATCTGTATAAATCTCAAAGGAAGATCCCAGATCAGAGTAATTTTCACCCTGTATGTATTCAAAATCCTTCAGAAATACCGTTTGCTTCCGTTGATACGCTGCCCAACCGTCTACATTATTGCTGCCGGCTTTGAACCATTCCTTAACCTGATGATCCTGCCGAAGGGTATAATAATCATTCTTGATCTGTAGACGTGGATCCTCGGGATTACTATAAGGCCAGGTAACAAATACACGATTAGGCAAAAAGCCTGTATCTTGCTTGGCATTGGGCCACATTGCAATACCACCGCCAGCCATAACCGTCAGGGCCCAGGCTGTAAGCTCGACGGGCCAGACGGACTGGTTTATTATCTCATGGGTAAGATCTACTTGTGCTCCGGTTGCCGCCATACGTATGCTAATCTGCTTACGCATGCCAGAAGCTGTCTCCTGATTGCCGGTAAGTATTGCCCCATCCTCCAATAGTACATAGCTGATCTCATCATTATCCGCTTCATTGGGTCGGTATCCGATTTGTGGGCCATGCCATAAACGGTGTCCCCCGTAGATACGCCATTCTCCGCCTCCGGTAAGTCCCTGCTGCTTGGCATGCTCATAAAATACATTGTCTCCGGTAAGGAAGGCAAAGCGAAGTATTCTTGGCCCAATCTTTGTTGCGGTGATTAGCTCAACCTGGTCATTGGAAATTCTGATACAATCCTTCCAACCCTTATATTCACATAATTCTACCTTAACCATCTTTCCACCCCCTTATCATCACATACCTCTATCTT
>JAJUHH010000377.1 GCA_029267975.1 Clostridiales bacterium | reverse complement strand
GGCTTAGGCTGGGGCGCTATTATCTATCTGGCAGCCATCAGCGGTATTGACCAGCAGCTTTATGAAGCAGCAACCGTAGACGGTGCAGGACGCTTTAAGCGTATGTGGTACATTACCGTACCCGGATTATTGCCTACCTATTTCGTGCTTCTGATGCTTGCCATCGCAGGTATCTTAAATAACGGAATGGATCAGTATTATGTATTTAAGAATGCCGCGAATAAATCTACCATCGAAGTCCTGGATCTTTATGTTTATACCCTGGGTCTTGGTACTGGCGGTACATCCAATATTGCGCTTGCAACTGTAGTCGGAATGCTAAAATCTATCATTAGCGTGGTGCTTCTGTTCTTCGCCAACGGATTATCCAAGCTGATTCGTAAAGAGAGCATTATCTAAGGGAGAGGAGGCATAACATGAAAATCGAAGAAATGAAAAGTGACGAGGAGAAAATGACTCGTAAGATAAAGAAACGTAGGAAAAAACTGACCACCGGAGATATCATCTTCAATATCATCAACTATACCTTCTTTGGTGTATTTACCTTTATCTGTTTTCTGCCCTTTTACTATATCTTTATTAATACGGTAAGTAGCAATGAGCTTGCCAATGCCGGTTTGATTACGCTACTTCCAAAGGGCTTTCATCTGGGTAACTACTTTGCCCTTCGTAAAGTAAGTAACTTCTTAGATGCGGTTGTGGTTACGGTCAGCCGAACAGTAATCGGTACCATCCTAATGGTAATTGCATCCGCCTTTTGTGGTTATCTGGTAACAAAGAAGGATATGTGGGGCAGAAGATTCTGGTATCGCTTTTTAATTATCACCATGTATTTTAATGCCGGCTTAATTCCCTGGTATTTGAACATGTCCATGCTGGGCTTAACGAACAATTTCATGGGGTATATAATCCCTGCGATTGTAGCACCCTATAATATCATACTGGTGAAGACCTATATTGAGTCAATACCTTTGGAATTAGAGGAAAGTGCTTCCATTGACGGTGCAGGTTATTTGATCCGTTTTTATAAGATTATATTCCCTTTATGCAAACCAATCTTGGCCACCATCGCTATCTTTGGAGCATTAGGTCACTGGAATTCCTTTATTGATGCCATGATCTTAATGGGAAATAAACCTGAGCTGCAGACCTTGCAATATGTACTTTATGTATATCTAAACAAGGCCAACAATCTGGCTGCGGCAATGAAGCAGGGCGGTGTTGTCTCGTCGGATATGATTGCTGACGCCTTAAGTGGTAGAACAATCAAATTCACCGTAGCGATGGTATCTATTATACCAATTCTGCTTGTTTATCCGTTCTTATCAAGATATTTCCAGAAGGGAATTATGATCGGAGCGGTAAAGGGTTAGGTTATTAGCATTCGTGCTATTAATAATGATTAAATAATTAATAAGAGGAGGAAAAATGTATGTGGAAAACAAAACGCTTGTTATCAATCATCCTTGCTATGATATTAGTATTTAGCTTGGCTGGTTGTGGAGCAAAGAAGGAGGAGAACACTACAACAAAACCTACAGCTGCGCCGACAAATGCAGCAGAAGCAACTCAGGCGCCAGAGACAGATGCTTTGGCAGATATTATTCCAAAGGAGACTGTAACACTGACTGTTTACAGCCAGCTGGCAAACTATAACGGCGAGCAATTGGGGTGGTTCGCTAAGATATTACTTGATAAGTTTAATGTTAAGTTAAATATTATCAACTCCCCTGAGGGTGTGTTTGCAACCCGTATGGAATCCGGAGATCTTGGCGATATCGTAATCTTCGGTAATGATACTGATGAATATCATCAGGCGATTGATGCAGGCATGCTTCTTGACTGGAATGAGGATGATCTGCTTGCAACCTACGGTCCTTATATCAATGAACACATGAAGAATGCCTTAGACAAGAACGCAAGTCTTTCTCCGGATGGAACAACCGTATATGGCTTTGGTCATGATGTTGGTTCTTCAACCAAGGAATTCTCATCACCTTTTTATCATCCCGATATCCGTTGGGATCTGTATGAGAAGCTTGGCTATCCTGAGGTAAAAACACTGGAAGACTTTGTACCGGTTCTTGAAAAGATGGTTAAAGAAAATCCCAAGTCCGATTCCGGTGCCCAGACCTATGCTATGTCTCTCTTTAAAGATTGGGACGGTGACATGGTAATGTACGTTAAGGCATTAGGTGCATTATACGGCTATGATGAGTTTGGATTTACCTTATACAATGTTGACACTCAGACAGCACAGCCGATCCTTGATGATAACAGCATGTATATCAGAAGCTTAAAGTTCTATAATGCTTTATATCAGAAAGGCCTGTTAGATCCCGACTCCATGACCCAGACCTATGATGATGCATTAAATGCATATCAGGATGGTGCAGCATTGTTTAATATCTTTACCTTCTTAGGAAGAGATTTATATAATACAGATAACCACACCTCCCAGGGTAAGGGTATGTATGCTTTAGCAGCAGATGACATGAAGGTGCTTACCTACGGCTTAAATATCTTTGGATCAAACAGAGTCTGGTCAATTGGTGCAAACACAGCTTATCCTGAGTTATGTATGGCAATCATCAACTATATGTGTACACCGGAAGGTGTTATGACTAACTTCTACGGACCCAAGGGTACCAACTGGGATTATGATGCAAACGGTAAAGCATATTTGACCGAGCTTGGTCTTGCTTGCCAGAAGGATATCACTACCCAGATGACCGGAGAATACAGCGGCGCTTACGAAGACGGTCAGGTGAAGTGGAACAATACAACCTGGAGCAGAGATAGTATCAACCCTGAGGGCAATGGAGAAACCTACAATTACCTCTTCTGGGAGAGCTATATGTCACAGCCTTCCTCACCTGCTGAACAGGCTTGGAAAGACAAGACAGGCTTTTTGTCCGCTGATAATTATCTGAAGGAAACAGGCAGATTAGCAATCTCCTTAGGCTCCGGCTTCACCATGGATACCAGAAGCGATGAGTTAAATACTACTTGGGCACAGGTAGCAGAATGCGTTAAGAACTATTCCTGGAAGTTGATTTACGCTAAGTCTGATGCTGAGTTCAATACCTTACTTGCAGAGTTCAAGGCTAAGGCTAAGGATTACGGTTATGATGAGTGTATTACATGGTGCTTAGGACAGGCTGAAAAGAGAAAGGCAAAAGAGGATGCTTTATTAGCACTGGAATAAGGCGAAGCATTGTTTGATTTTAGCTGCTCAGTATGTAAATAGAAGCTATATAGGGGATATCCCGGGGATCTTCAAATAAGAGAGCTGGGGTATCCTCTTTCAAGATAAGAAATTTTCATCGTGATAGACAAATAAATTAGAAAAAAATACATTTTCATATAATACAAAAAACATCAATAACAAAAATATAAATTATAAAACAATACAAAAAATAAATAACAAACAACAAAAAT
>JAJUHH010000376.1 GCA_029267975.1 Clostridiales bacterium | reverse complement strand
TGGGATATAAATTTGAGGTGGATGCATGAGACATTCCATCCGCTTTAAGATTACCTTTGCCTTAACAGCGATGGTGATACTGACTATTCTTATTACCTGGGTGACAAACCGGACCTTTCTGTCCCCTTACTATATGTTTACTAAAATGAATAAAATGGACCGGGCATATCACGAAGTGGTGAACATTTATAATAACAGTGAGAGTAAAGACAAGCTGTCCGAAGCTGATACCGTACGTCTGGAAAAATTGGAGACAGAGTATTCTGTCAATATTTATCTCTTTAATCAAAGTGCCAGTTTTTTATTTCCGAGCCCTGAGAACATCGGAGCCAGGGAGTACACCCAGATGATGTCCATGCAGGCGGAATACCTGTACGGTTTTAATAATCCGAATATTAGGGATAGAAAGAATTTAAAGCAAACGGATTCCTATGAGATCATACGTTTGCTTGATACGCAGCGGCAGGCTAATTATCTTGACATGTTTGGACTCATTAATACAACCTTTCAGGAGATTAACACTCCCAATGCCAGAATAAACAGGAACGTCGGTATCATCCTGATGAGAAGCAACCTGGAAAGTATAGGTGAGGGTGTGGCCATAGCCAATAATTTTCTGGCTTATGTGGGGATTATTGCCGTAATATTAGGCTCCTTTGCCATGTTGATTTTAAGTAAGAAGTTTACGCAGCCCATTCTCGATTTGGCCGGAATTGCGAAAAAGATGTCTGATCTGGACTTCGACGTGAAATATAAGGTCAAGTCCAAGGATGAGATAGGTGAGCTGGGAAGCAGTATTAATGCTCTTTCCGATAAACTGCAGACAACCATCAGTGAGTTGAAGCATGCCAACAATGAGCTAATGACAGATATTCAGAAGAAGACAGAGATTGATGAGATGCGTAAGGAATTCCTGTCCAATGTCTCCCATGAACTGAAAACGCCCATTTCCCTGATACAGGGGTATGCAGAAGGATTAAAGGAAAATGTCAATGAAGATGCAGAAAGCCGTGATTTCTATTGCGAGGTTATCATGGATGAAGCAGACAAGATGAATAAAATGGTGAAGAAGCTTCTCAATCTCAATGAATTGGAGTTCGGCAATAACCAGGTGAATTTCGAACGCTTTGATATTGTTACCTTAATCCGGTCAGTGCTTAACTCTACTGAGATATTATTTAGACAAAAGGAGGTATCCCTTCATTTTGAACAGGAAACACCCATATATGTCTGGGCGGATGAATATCTTGTAGAGCAGGTGGTTACCAATTATATCAGCAATGCACTAAATCATGTAAGCGGGGCAAGGATTATTGAGATAAAACTGATTCCAATGGATAAGCGGGTTCGGGTCGCGGTATTTAATACCGGTGAAAATATACCGGAGGAGGATCTTGATAAGATTTGGATCAAATTTTATAAAGTTGATAAAGCACGGACCAGAGAATATGGCGGCAGCGGTATTGGACTTTCCATTGTCAAGGCAATTATGAATTCCTTGAACCAGGACTTTGGCGTCATCAATCGTTCCGTTGGAGTAGAATTTTGGTTTGAACTTGATACAAGCATAACCTGATACAATGCCAATCATCCTAAGGGATGCTTGGCATTTTTCATGCATATTACTATATCGGAGCATGAGCTGGTATTTACTCTAGGAAATTTTGCATAGAAAAGGTTGAGGATTGGAAAAACGCGTTAATTTTTATTGCTGAATGAGAAGAAAGATGATAATATGATACTTGTACCACTCTGTAGAATTTGTGAGATACCATTGACAATGGAAATGGCGGGAGGACAAAAGGATGAAGAAAAAAGTACTGATATGCATGTTGCCGTTCCTGTTTACTTTAGCTGGATGTGCACCAAAATTTGAATATACCTCAGAGCAGAGCGCAGCTACTGCTGAATATATGGCAGGACTTTTACTAAGATATACCAGCAGCTATAGTGATAAGTTATTGTCTGATGATGAGCTGAAGGAAGAGGAAGTTGCAGACATTACAGTGACACCCACAAAGGCTCCTGATCAGTCTTCAGTAAAGGGAAATGATAACTCTGATAAAGGAATCGGAGGGAATACTGAGACAGAAGAAGCAGTACATAAGGAAGTGTCATTAACTGAGCTAATTGGTGTTCCTGGCTTTCAACTGGAATATAAAGATTATAGCCTGGAGCCCTTTTATCCTAAGAATGCAACCAATGAAGTATTTTCAATCACAGCAAGAAAAGGCTATCAACTCGCGATTGTTACATTTACACTAACGAATACATCAGATGCAAAAGGCGAGATTGAGCTTACTTCCCCGAAATATGAGTTGAATATTAACGAGAATGAGCTGTATGAGCCGCAATTGTCACTTATGGAAAACGATTTAAAGTATTTAAATATGAAGGTGGCAGAGGGAGATAGCAAAACAGTCCTTTTAATCTTTGAGATTAAGAAGGATACGAATATTACAAGCATGATCCTGACTGCAACAAATGATGATAAAAAATCAACCACTAAAATAAAATAATCTGAGAAATATTTGATTATGTGAATTTACCCAAGATAAATACTGCTTAAAAGAAGACACATATGATAATTTGTTAGGAAGATAAGCTATGTTATTTTATTAGAAAGGCGAGGGGATTGGGATGGAATTTGTAGAAAGAAAACGGCTCAAATTCTTTGGATTGCCGTTCACTTTTACGAAATATAGGATTAGCGAGGAAAAGATAACGATAACAGCTGGTTTCCTGAACATTACAGAAGATGATGCGTTTATGTATAAGATTCAGGATGTCAGATTAACCAGAAGTCTTTCGGAAAGAATGTTTAAGATTGGTACGATCACCTGCTATACAGGGGATACCACTCATCCGGAATTGATCCTGCATCATATCAAACATGCAAGTGAGATTAAGGATTTTATCATGAGTGCTTCGGAGGAAGCGAGAAGAAAGCGCAGAGCGCTGCATAATTTAAACATTGGTGCAGATGATTTGGATGAAGCGGAATTGCAGGGAAGTAATTGATTACGGAGTTGATTATTAAAATGTCTTAATATGGGCACAATAATAAGGAGATTTCCTACAGATATTTGCACTGATTTCCTTATGAAAATAATTTCGAAAAAAGTTGAAATTAGTGCTTGACTTTTTATTCTTCAGAATGTAAAATTAACTCCACCGTTAACGAACGGCCACGAAATCTAAGTTTTGCTTGAAAGAAAGTTTCAAATAAAATTTAAAAAAGTAGTTGACATAATACAGAGAATGTGTTAAACTGTAAAAGTTGGCGGCGAGCTACTGAAAGTAGTAGCGAAAAGCTAATAAACATTGAAACTGAATGGTTTTGATGGAAAACGAACCTTGATAATTGAACAGTGAAACAACCCTGAAAATTCTAAAAATATGAAGCTTCATAAGAGCTTCAAAAATAGATTTTCATTTCGTGATTG
>JAJUHH010000375.1 GCA_029267975.1 Clostridiales bacterium | reverse complement strand
TTCGCAGCAGTATGGTCAACTTTGGATTTAAGAATCATACCGTGGCACTGCTGGACGGAAAGGAGCCTTATACCAACCGCTATCAGCAGATATTGGATAACGGAGCGGGCAAGAATATTTTTGAATATAAATGCTGGCTGGAAGACGGGATTGCCATTGATGATAAGGTCCATATCATTTCCTTTATTCCCAATGATCAATGGAATCCCACCCAGGCGGATTTGCTGACCATACCTTTGGTCGACGGAGAACCGGATCTTAAGAGCTTTACAAAGCAGTCGGAGGTACCTCTGTATTATAATAATGAAGATTACATCATGCTCTTTGGGGCTGGGATCCTGAATAATACAATACAGGCCGATGCCCCTGACCCGGACGGTTATGTATATGTATACGGCTGGGAGCAGAGATGGTCGGATGGTATCAAGAAGCTGGTGGTTTCCAGGGTAAAAAGGGAAGAGTATGCTGATTTTAGCAAATGGCGATACTGGGATGGGGCTCAGTGGAGCGATAAACTCACTGACGCCTTAAAGCCGGAGGCGGTCATAAGTACAGGTCATATCTCCTGTGAGCTTAGTGTAACTCCCATCACCTGGGGGCAGTATAAGGGTAAGTACATGTTGGTCTATACCAAAGATGTTATGTCCAAGGAACTGGAATACTGTATCGGAGACAGCCCCATAGGTCCCTTTGATAATCCTAAGCCACTGTATTATTGTGAGGATAATATCCTGAATGAGGAGGTAGGTAATGTATACAATTATAATGCCAAAGCCCACCCTCATATCTCGCCGGAGGGAGAATTGCTGGTGACCTATAACAGCAATGCGGTTGATTCCACAACTCAGTTAAGGAATGTAGAGGTATTACACCCCAGATGGGTAAGACTATATGAGGTGACGAAGTAGAAATGCGGATCAAATAGAAGTATCGTTTAGAATAGAAGTATGGGTCTCAAATGCAATTATAGAGATGAAAGAAGATTGCTGACAGGGGAGGCTGCTTCAGAATAAGTAAGATGTAAAAGAAGGAAAGAATAACATGGATGATAATTACTGTTGTTCTTTCCTTCTGCTTTCACTTACGAATGCGATAACCACTCTTGTTCTTTCTTTCTGCTGTTTAACTAAATACAAGGGGTTAAAGTAAAGTCTTTGCATACCTGGCGTATTTTTTCTGCAAGCTGGTAGGCCATATTTCGGTGATTCTTTACAGACGGGTGGCCATCGCCGCCCACTCCATCCTTTTCTCTGTCGATCAGAGGGAATGCCATAAAGTGAACATGTGTATCACCCTTTGCATTTATGTCATGCACCAGAGCTTGTAAATATTGGCTGGGTCCTAAATTCATAGGTCCGATAACACAAAAGATTTCAGCCAAAGGGTATCGGTTGCGCAGGAAAGCCAGGAATTCAACATAACGTTCCACGTAGTCGGAGGGATTGATGGGAGCGGACCAATCATTGGTGCCTAAGTTGATAACGATTACCTCCGGATGAAAGGGATCCATTGATTTCTGATCCAGATCGGGACAAACGATATTCATAAAATAATCGGTCATACGTCCTTCTTTGCTCCCACCATAATTCTGATAGCAGCCTGTTCCGGAAGCGCCAACGATTAGTGTCTCTGCATTCAAAAGCTGGCCTGTTAAGGAGCTGTAGGCCAGGGCGTTGTTTTCTCTTGAGGCGTCACAGTCATTGGGAATCTGGGCTTCGTTGCCGTAACCGCAGGTAATAGAATCGCCAATGATTAATATCTGACGTGGACGTGGAGAAGGCGGAGTTAGGAAAGTACCCTTCTCGGCCATCAGATTCGTAAATTTGATGCTTCCGAATACTGCTTCGGTACGTTTTTGCAAGGTCACGGTATGTATGGTGTCCTTCAGGTCATCTGCAAGATGATAACATTTCTTGTCGGGATCAATTCTTATCACGCGAAGTGGAAGATCATCAATATAGATGTTGAGCCAGCTCTTGCCCGAATTACTAAGATCCTCTATTTCGGCCTTCAGGTCCGTGCCTTGGAAACGCAGGCTGATAGCACTTCCCGGAAGATAACAGGAGATGCCGTCGGCTTCCTCGTGAAATAGTCCATGACGCAGAGTCATGTTTGAAAAATCAAAAACCATAGTATAAGAATCCTTTCCTCTGTATTTGATAAAACATAATAAAAGTATATGTTAATATACGCATAAAGTCAATATAATGTATGTGTATAAAGTGAGGTTTGCATAGCTGTTAAAGCTTAAGCTGCTACAGTTTCTATATGGAACTAATTTGAGCATATATAAAAGCGTTCTTAGGGTGATTTAAAATTCATAAATAGATTGACGCCAAATTTTTAATATGATAAAATATATATTATATTAATATTAAAATATGCTTTAATTGATACTTATACATAAAAAAGTATATTAGTAAAAAATCTATAATATGAAATTTAATATCTAACCTTCTATTGTTATGGGAGTGCCAGGGCATATAAGGGGATGATATTTGGCTTCACAATTTGTAGATGGGAGCGAGCTTATGTCAGAAAAATTATATTTTGTAGATGGTTACCACGGCGGGATCGAAGGCCATATGCCGGAGGGGTCCTGGGAAGATATCCTGGATGCAATGGAACGGTATCCGGACTGGAAGATCAGCCTGGAGATAGAACCGGAGAGCTGGGAGCATTTAAGAATTTATGACTATGAGGTCTATCGGAGATTACAGAACTTTGTATCTGAGGATGCGAGTTCAAATCGGGTGGAATTCATCAGTGGGAGTTATGGTCAACCCTTTTGCTGGGCAATCAATGGAGAAAGCAATATCAGGCAATTGCTACGCGGAGTTGAATTATTGCAGAAGCATTTTAAAAATGTAGTGGTGGATACCTATGCAGTGCAGGAACCCTGTTTTACCTCAGCCTTGCCTCAGATTTGCAAAAAGCTTGGCTATCAGCGATTGAGTCTGAAAAATCCCACAGCCTGGGGCGGCTATATGGATAAGATGAAGGGCGGCATGGTTTATCTCAGCTCTGCGGACGGCAGCGCTATCCCTGCGGTCGTTCGATATGAATGCGAGGAACTGGTCAGCTGCAGTGCCACGGAGGCTGCAGGCTATGAATATTCCTGTATTAAAGCCTTTGCGGATAAATGCGCAGAGCAGGGGATCAAACATCCGGTTGGAATGTGCCTGCAGGATCTGGGCTGGAGCGCTCATCCGCTGATTGAGGGTATTCCGGTGGAATATGTTACCTGGAGGGAATATTTTGAGCGTTTCAGGGAGGAACTGGAAGGTGAGATAAAGTTCTCGCAGGATAAGGTTTTGTGTGCTCTTCCCTGGGGCAATATCACCCTGCAGCAGATGTGCAGAAAAGTCCGGGCCCTGGAAAATCGTATCCTACAAATAGAAAAGCTCTTAACCCTGGCTGAGCTTTCCGGTATGGAGCAGCAGGGG
>JAJUHH010000374.1 GCA_029267975.1 Clostridiales bacterium | reverse complement strand
GGAACGGAGCGGCAACTGTAATCTTTATGATTTTGTCAAAGCCGGAGAAATGATATTTGATTTTGGGATAAATAAAAAGCAGATCAGAATGGTTGAGAGGGAGGTCTTTCCTGAGTTAAAAGGTGCCATATAGATTATTTGCATCAATAAAATGAGACACATTTGCTGTCCTATTAAAATGCCATTATCTTTCCTCCGTTTTCTTATAGGTAGGGGTCCCTGTGTCAAAGCAGGGATCTCTTTTTTGCTTTATTTTTGCAACACGTTAATACGTTAACGGGTTGCTAGATTACAAAAGCTCTGATATAATAAAGCGATAAACTATGAATATAACGTGGGAGGATATTGATGAGTAGTATTCAGATCTTGATTGTTATGGCGGTATACATGGTAGTAGTGATTGGAATCGGCCTATTCTTTGCCCGACGGGCCAATGAAAATTCCGATAATTACTTTTTGGGGGGAAGATCCCTGGGACCCTGGATTGCCGCTATGAGTGCAGAAGCCTCTGATATGAGCGGATGGCTTTTGATGGGCTTGCCGGGGGTTGCATATTTCTACGGTTTCAGCGATGCAATCTGGACAGCCATAGGACTGCTTGCAGGTACTTATATTAACTGGCTGATTGTTGCAAAAAGATTGCATGCATATTCCATCATAGCCAATGATGCTATTACTATACCTGAATTCTTCAGCAACAGGTTTCATGAGAAAAAGAAGATTATTATGACCATTGCGGCCTTGTTTATTATGGTCTTCTTTACAATCTATGCATCCAGCTGTTTTGTTACGGTTGGAAAGCTGTTCAGCACTCTGTTTGATTTGCCTTATCACTATATGATGATCGCAGGGGCCGTCTTTGTTATTGTATACACCTTCCTTGGTGGATTTTTAGCGGAGAGTACCTCGGACTTCATGCAGGCCCTTGTGATGATCGTGGTGCTTGTGGCTGTATTAATTACCGGTGTCCTCAGTGCCGGCGGTGTGGGTGCGGTATATGATAATCTGCAGCAGATCCCTGGCTTTCTGGAATTCTTCGGGATTGCTTCTCCTACCATAGGTGCTGATGGCTTACAGCAGGTATCGCAAGCAGGAAGTCCCCTGTTTGGTGAAGCCGGAGCCTATGGATTCCTTACCATTCTGTCAACCTTGTCCTGGGGACTTGGGTATTTTGGTATGCCTCAGGTTCTCCTTCGCTTTATGGCGATCCGCTCCAATGTAGAAATTAAGAAATCCAGACGAATTGCCACCGTCTGGTGTGCGATCTCTTTGTTTGCCGCAGTATTTATCGGTATTATCGGCAGGGCGATCTATCCTGCAGAGCATTTGACCTCAGCAGATTCCGAAAAAATATTTATCACAATGGCCATGGGACATCTTCCTACCGTGCTGGCAGGACTTGCAATGGCCGGAATTCTGGCGGCCACCATCAGCTCCTCAGATTCTTATCTTCTGATTGCCTCGTCTGCGGTTTCAAAGAATATTTATCATGGTGTGCTTAAGAAAAATGCCACGGACAAGCAGGTAATGAATATGTCGCGACTAGTCTTGTTAGCCATATCCCTGATCGGTATCCTGATTGCCCTAGATGAAAGCAGTGTCATATTTAAAGTGGTGTCCTTTGCCTGGGCAGGTTTTGGCGCTACCTTCGGACCCCTTATGATCTTCTCTCTCTTCTGGAAGAGGACAACAAAGGAGGGAGCAATCGCCGGTATGTTAGCCGGAGGAGGGATGGTATTTGTATGGAAGCTTCTCATCAGGCCTCTGGGCGGGATCTTTGGCATTTATGAGCTGCTTCCGGCCTTTGTCCTGTCCTGTATTGCAATTGTAACCGTATCCCTGCTGTCAAAAGAGCCTGAAGCGCTGCTCCTGTCAGAATTTAAACAGGCAAAAGCTTATCGAGATTAGGGTTTTGGCAGGAGGAAGCGGGATTGTATATTTCATGACCAAGCTTATAGAATATCGGTAGACAATCAAGCATATGATATGCTAAAGGATATCCTATTAAGGGAGGGGATCTGATTGTCAGAGGGGTATCAGGTTATTGTCAGAGAAAAAGCCTTACAACAGGACATGTATTATAAGAATAATAATATTATGCGATATACGATTAAATATCCCTGTTTCATATCAGATACATATCAGACGCTTGTGAATAAGCTGAATTCATTATACAGGACCAAAGCAGTAATGTACGAACGATCCAATATCATGAATTTGTACCAGATGGCTATGGTGGAGTACGAGTATTCCGTAATGAATAACTACCCAATAAGACAGTTTGAAGCTTATGTTGATTTTTTTGTTACCGATAATCAGAATTGTATATTAAGCCTTTACTTTGATCAATATGAGTACGCTGGAGGAGCCCACGGATTAACCGTTCGTTATTCTGATACCTGGAACCTGCCAAAGAGCAAGAAGATGGAACTGGGGGATTTCTTCCCTGGGAGGAGCAATTACCGGAGTTATGTCATGCAAAGCATCATCAAACAGATTGAAAATGAAATTGCGAACGGCAATAATATGTTCTTTGAGGATTATGAGAATTTGGTCAGAGAAAATTTCAAGTCCAATAATTTTTATTTGACCAAGGAAGGAATCGTGATTTATTTTCAGCAATATGATATTGCCCCTTATGCTGCCGGTTTGCCTACCTTTCTTATCCCTTATGGACCGGGCAGTGCAGTAATGCCAAAGTGTTTGTATGCCGAGAGATAGAAATACAAAGAGCTTCTTGCGAAAGGTCAGAGTTATGGAAAGATAGGATAAAGAGGAAAATATAAAAATGCTTAATATCTAAGATATAAGAAAGAATAAGCTTGATAGAATATAAGCCCATGATAAAGAAAAGGATAACATGCATGATGGAATGTATGTTATCCTTTTCTTATTACGAACTATTCTCCGCCGGGGCCGCTTCTGGGAGCTCGCTTGTCCGGAAACTGTTTATTTGTGTCCTTTGCAGAACCGCCTGTTGTATTTTGATTGCTGCTGCTTACATTATTCTTAACAGAATTTGTAGCAGCATTATTCTTATTTGCATTGTTTTTATTCTTTGCCATGGCAATCTCCTTTCTGAAATTGTTTACCTATATTATTTCAAAAAAGGAAAAATATATTCAGCAAGGCTGCCATATAAATCATTAATTGGGCAAGGTTAAGCTTCCCATTCTTAAGGACTTTAATGCCCGCTCATTCATCTTATAGGTGTGCTTTGCCAGAAGCTCTCCATATACCTCGTTAAAAGCTTCGGTTTCTGCATCGGTGATTGCCTCTTCTACTGTGCTGTCATAGGTTTCAGAGGAATTATTATCAATCATACGAATAATATAATAACCGGAATCGGTTTCAATCACATCGCTGACATCATTGTTGTTCATAGCCATGATCTGAGTTTTCTGTTCCACGCTAAAGGTACCATTGGATTGTGTAATATTAAGAGTACT
>JAJUHH010000373.1 GCA_029267975.1 Clostridiales bacterium | reverse complement strand
TTGCCTATGCACAGGCAGGAGATATCATGGTGCAGAAGTCTCCTGCAAGCACCATTGGTGATCTGGCCCAGGCAGTAAAGGAACTCTTTCACGCAGACAATGAAGTGAGAATCATCGGCACTCGACACGGGGAAAAGCTCTATGAAACCCTGCTCACTAAGGAAGAATACTTGCGTGCCGAAGACATGGGAGGCTTTTTCAGAGTCCCCGCGGACAAGCGTGATCTTAATTATGATAAGTATTTTGTAGACGGTAACCCATACCTGTCAAGTTCAGATGAATACAATTCACATAATACCCAGCGCCTAACGGTTGAAGAGATTAAAGAAAAGCTTCTTCAGCTTAGCTACGTTCAGGACGAACTCAATAACTGGAAAGCGAACCAGCGCGTTAGCCTGGAAGAGAGTAAAACCAAACGCCTGGCACGTGAGATCATCGCGGAAGAGTTGAAGGACCGGAGGGCTTCATCATGAACATTCTAGTAACCGGTGCCAAAGGCTTTGTCGGTAAGAACCTGATTGCAGAACTGAAAAACCGAGGCTATGAACAGATCTTTGAATATGACAAGGATACAGACCCAATATTTCTTGATTCTTATACGGGCGAGTGTGACTTCGTATTCCATCTTGCAGGTGTAAACCGACCTAAGGATGAAAGCGAATTTGATTTGGGCAATAGGGTATTTACCCACGATTTACTTGAACATTTACAGAAGCATCAGAACAATTGCCCTATCGCCATTTCTTCTTCTACCCAGGCAGATAAGGATAACCCCTACGGGATAAGTAAGAAAGCCGGAGAAGAAGAAGCCTTTGCCCATGCCAAAAATACTGACGCAAAGGTTATGGTGTACAGACTGCCTAATTTATTCGGTAAATGGTGCCGGCCTAACTATAATAGTGTCATCGCGACCTTCTGTCATAATATTGCAAGAGATTTAGAAATCACCGTTAACGATCCAAATGCACAGCTAACCCTCTGCTATATCGATGACCTGATAACCGAGTTTATGGAAGCTTTAAAAGGCAGTCCAACTCATAACGGGACTTATTGCTATGTACCTGTGACACATCATATTCGCTTAGGAGAATTAGCAGTATTAATAAGAAGTTTTAGAGAGAGCAGAGAAGATTTAAGTATTCCCAATATGCAGGATGAGTTAACCAAAAAACTGTATAGTACTTATTTGAGCTATCTTCCTGCAGATGAATTTGCCTATGATTTAAAAATGAACTGCGATCATCGAGGATCTTTTACAGAATTTATTAGGACGGCGGAAAGAGGTCAGTTGTCGGTCAATGTAACCAAGCCTGGCATCACAAAAGGGAATCACTGGCATCATACCAAAAATGAAAAGTTTTTAGTAGTAAATGGCAAGGGCCTGATTAGATTTAGAAAAATAGATTCAAATGAAATCATCGAATATGCAGTTGAAGGTGATAAGCTCCAGGTGGTAGACATACCACCTGGTTACACCCACTCCATTACAAATGTAGGTGACAGTGATTTAGTGACCGTCATGTGGGCGAATGAATGCTTTGATCCCGATAAACCGGATACATATTATATGGAAGTTTAACAATTTATCGCTAACCGACAAACAGGAGGTTTATATACTGTGCAAAAGCTGAAGCTCATGACCATCCTCGGCACCCGTCCAGAGATCATCAGGCTCTCTGCGGTTATCAAAGCCTGTGATAAATATTTTGAACATATCCTGGTCCATACCGGTCAGAACTGGGACTATACCCTAAATCAAGTCTTTTTTGAAGACTTAGGCCTGCGTGCACCAGACTATTATCTGGATAGTGTAGGTAAAGACCTGGGCGAGACCATGGGCCATATTATTGCCAAATCCTATGAGGTTCTGCAGCGGGAAATGCCTGACGCCTTACTTATTTTAGGTGATACCAATTCAGCTTTATCAGCCATCTCAGCCAAACGCTTGAAAATCCCGATCTTCCATATGGAAGCAGGTAACCGCTGTTTTGACCAGAATGTACCTGAAGAAATTAACCGTAAGATCGTTGACCATATTTCTGATATCAATTTGCCTTATACTGAACATTCCAGGCGTTATTTATTATTGGAAGGATTTCGGAAAGAACACATTTTTGTAACCGGTTCCCCGATGCAGGAAGTCCTGCAGGAGCATATGAAAAAAATCGATGCCAGTGATGTACTTGATAGATTAGGACTCGAAGCAGGCAAGTACATTTTGCTATCTGCCCATCGGGAAGAGAACATCGATATTGAATCCAACTTCATGTCCTTAATGATCGCGATTAACAACATCGCCGAACGCTATCATATGCCGGTCATCTACTCGATGCATCCCAGGAGTAAGAAATTTATTGAGCAGCGTAATTTCAACTTCCATCCTCTGGTGCAGCGTTTATCGCCATTTGGCTTTATGGATTATAACAAACTGCAGAAGAACGCATTCTGTGTTCTTTCCGATAGCGGCACTCTTTCGGAAGAAAGTGCCATTTTAGGCTTTGCAGGAATCCTCTTACGAACATCAACCGAGCGACCGGAGGTATTAGACAAGGGGACCGTACTAATCGGTGGTATTAAAGGCAACGATGTAGAGCAGGCTATCGAGCTTGCCAAAGCCATGCAGGAGAATCATGAACCGACTGTTTTGGCACCTGATTATATGGATGCGAATGTGTCGATGAAGGTAGTAAAGATTATTCAGAGCTATGCAAAAATTATAGATAAGGTTGTGTGGTGGAGATAAATGCGAAAAGTCCTTACTGTTTTAAAAATGCTGATAATGTTTCCAGTTAGGATTTTTTCAAAAATATCTCCATTCGCGATCATCCATAACAGTAAAACAAGCAAGAATAGTTCGATTTTAAGCGGTACACGGTTTTACAATAGTTCAATTGATGATTATTCTTTCTTGGGAAGAAGTTGCTTGGTTTGCAATACTAAAATCGGGAAATTTTGTTCTATTGCAGATAATTGTTATATTGGTTTGGCGTCACATCCGATTGATTGGGTATCTACTTCTCCAGTTTTTCATAGCGGGAAAAATATTCTAAGAAAAAATTTCTCGCAGCATTCGTTTAACAGCACTCCGGAAACTTCAATCGGGAATGATGTATGGATAGGGATAAGTGTGTGCGTGCTGCCAGGCTTGAAAATTGGTGATGGGGCAATAATCGGCGCAGGTTCTGTTGTTACAAAGGATGTCGAGCCATATAGCATTGTTGCAGGGAATCCAGCTAGGGTGTTAAGGAAAAGATTTGATACTGATACTGTCCAAAAGCTGATAGCTAGTCAGTGGTGGAATCTTTCAGAAGAAGAAATTGTAGATGCAAGTGATAATTTTAATAATGTATCTTTATTTTTAGAGGTTGATAATAAATGAAAAAATCAGGTAATGTTTTTATACTTTCAATTTTTCCGGCACCTTATCGCACAGGAATTTTTAATATCATAAGAAATAGGTTTAATACTACAATTTTTTTTGAAC
>JAJUHH010000372.1 GCA_029267975.1 Clostridiales bacterium | reverse complement strand
TGGTCCTTCCCTTACCTGGCGATCTTTGCTGCCCGCTGTGGAAGAGGCAATATGGCACGCACCATGCTTGAGATATACTGCATGGCCTTCCGTGCCAGAAATACCTTTGTTGTGAATGGGGATCCCAATGAAAATGGTATCTTAAAGATCTCGGATACCAATGCCGGTGAAAGCTCCGATGCATTTACGGTGGAGGCTGGTTTCATCTTGCCTGCAGCCCTCAGTGAAATGTTCGTCCACAGAGCAAAGGATACCATCTATATCGGATATGGTATTCCTGATGAGTGGGGCTCTTGCTCCTGCCGCAATCTAACGATTGAGGGGGGGCATAAAATCTCCGTTACCATAGAGAAATATGTAGTGAAGAGGGTAAGCATAGAGGCAAACTGTGATGAGACAGTGGAGCTTTTCTTTGCCAAATTAAATGGAACTCTGACCCTGAATGGAGATCAGCTTCCGGTGAGTGAAGGGTATGAGATAAAATTAAAAAAAGGGGAGACCCTTGTGTTAGGAGTAGACTATGACTAAATTAGAGTATTTTGAATGGTGTGATTTTTGGATTGAGGACGAGAATAACAAGGAAAAGCCCAGAGTTCTCTTAATCGGTGATTCCATCGCAAGAGACTATAAATGGCCGGTGGTGGAGCTTTTAAAGCCCCGGGTGAGTATGAATATGATGGCCTCCTCCAGGGGGATGGACAATGAGGATTATTTCACAGAGCTTTTCTACATATTGAATCCCCAGCGCTTTCAGTATGACGTCATTCACCTGAATAACGGACTTCATGCCAACCATTTAACAGCAGAGGAGTACAAGGAATTGCTCATGAAGACGGTAGAGTTTATACAGAAAAACAGTAAGGCAGCCCTGATCCTTGCCTTATCCACTCCAGTATATCGTAACGAAACTGCTTATGAGAATGAAGACAATCGGCGTGTCATAGCAAGAAATCAAAAAATGATTGAGGTTGCCGAGCAATTTAAACTGCCGGTAAATGATCTATATACCTTGTCCTACGGCAAGGAAGAGTTACGCCAGTCGGATGGGATCCATTATAAAGCCGATGGTTCCAAACTGCAGGCCAAGCAGGTTGTGGAGTACCTTACGGCTTCTCTGCAGTAGTTTAATAATGTAATCTTAAAGAAGGGATGAAATAATCATTTGACCAGTTCAGGTTATATGATTATTCATCCCTTACTACAATTATGGGGATTAGGGGCTATTTTTACTGATGATACTTGGGGGAATATTCGCGGAGGGCAGGCAGTCCATATATTTTTTATAGGTCTTTGAAAAATAAGACATATTATCAAATCCACACAGGAGGGCTGCCTCTTCCACGCTGTATTTACCGGTTTGCAATAATTTTTTGGCATTGCTGCACCTGATAATATTCAGAAAGCTAATCATGGTGTAACCTGTAATTTCCTTAAAAATATGGCAGAAATAATATTTACTCACACCAAGCTCATCCGAAATACTGCTAATAGAAATGGCTTCTGCATAATTACGCTGTATAAAGCGGATTGCCTTTTTGACTAATTCAATTTTATCGTTTTTCAACTGCCTGGATAGGGAGGATTCCTGCAGGGTGTAATTCCTGTAAAGAGAGATAATGATATCCACGGTGGTTGACATGATCTTTGCTTTATATAGTTCCTTTTTTTCTTGAAACTCTTCATAAATGATCTTAAACTTTTCTTCCAGCTCTTTCTCATTAATCAGTCGTTGAAATACAATCTCTCCAATATCCAGATGAAGTTCCTCACAAAGTTTTTGATCTATGATCAGACAGTAGTATTTTGATTCCTCTTCCAGGCTTTGAATATAGTGGACATTGTTTGAATTCACTACAATTATCTCACCCTGATTGGCAGTGATGCTGGCAGCATCCATCAAGACATTGATGGTCCCCGGAAGGACACACAAAAGCTCAAGATTCTCATGCCAGTGGGGCAAAAAGTCCGACTGATGTCTTCGCATGGTATCCAGGTGAAAGATAATTGGGAAGGCGGGATCCTTATGGTTATGGGCTTCATAAAAATTATTAACATTCATGGGTCTTATCCTCAGTAGAATAGAAAAAAGCAATATAGTGTTAGCATACGGCAACTTCATTTCTTTACTTCATATCAATTCAATTATACAATGAGCTTAATAAATAAGACAACTTTTTTATTCAGAAAGGATGGTTTTATGTACAATTTCCCTATAGGTGTCATGCTTGATTCCTTTCGGCTTAGTACGAAAGAAGCCATAGAAAAAGCAGCCCTTCTTGGCGCAAAGGGTCTTCAGATGTATGCAACCAATGGTGAATACGCTCCGGAGGCTTTAAGCGCCGGTAAGAGAAGAGAGCTTCTTGATATGGTTAAGTCTAACGGACTTATTTTCTCGGCTTTATGCGGGGACTTAGGTCATGGCTTTGGCAATAAGGAGAAAAATCCCGCACTCATTGAAAAGTCAAAGCGCATTGTGGAGCTGGCAAAGGATCTGGAAACGGATATTGTCACTACCCACATCGGAGTCATTCCTGCAGATAAGAATCATGAAAGATATAAGATCATGCAGGAGGCTTGCTATACCCTGAGTCGTTTTGCTGATTCTATGGACGCACATTTTGCCATTGAGACCGGACCGGAGATTGCTGTCACCTTAAAGGAGTTTCTGGATTCCCTTCAGTCCAAGGGAGTTGCCGTCAATCTTGATCCTGCCAATTTTGTAATGGTTACGGGGGATGACCCTGTCCAGGCTGTTTATACCCTGAAGGATTATATTGTTCATACCCATGCAAAGGATGGCAGACGGCTCCGCTATGTAGCTCCGGAGATTGTTTATCGTGTGGAAGATGATAATGTAAATAAAGCAGCGGATTATGAGTTCCTGACTCAGGAAGAGGGTCAATCCTTTATTGAGCTTCCTTTGGGAGAGGGAGATGTTAACTTTAAGGATTATTTAAAGGCTCTGGATGAGATTGGTTACAAAGGCTTCTTAACGATTGAACGAGAAGTTGGTGCTAATCCCGAAGAAGACATTAAAAATGCGATTACATTTTTAAATAAGATAAAAGAGTTATAGGAGGATTTATGTCAAAAATTAAAGTCGGAATCATTGGAACAGGTTCTATCTCGGAGCAGCATATTGAGTCTTACTTAAAAAATGAGAATGTCGAACTCTATGCTTTCTGTGATGTGAACGAAGAACGTCTGAAGTATATGGCCAGCAAATATAATGTTACCCGGACCTTTACCGATATGAATGAAATGTTACGCCTAAAGGAAATCGATGCGGTCAGTGTATGTACCTGGAACTCTGCTCATGCACCCTGCACAATCGCTGCTTTAAATGCCGGCAAGCATGTCCTTTGTGAAAAGCCAATGTCCATATCCAAAGAGGATGCAATTGCTATGAAGGAAGCAGCTGATCGGAATTCCAAACTGCTGATGATTGGTTTTGTCAGACGTTATGGCAATGACTGTAAGATATTAAAGGAGTTCATAG
>JAJUHH010000371.1 GCA_029267975.1 Clostridiales bacterium | reverse complement strand
GTTTCAACAAAAGGTCAGGTGGAAGGGTGCAGCATCGAGGAACAAACTATGGCAATCAGAAGCCGGTATCCGGGTGCTGAGATCCTTACTGAAGCGATCAGTGGGGTAAAGGTCCGACCGGTATTTAATGAGCTGATTGAAAAGCTGCAGGTGGATGATCTGTTGATCGTTACTAAGCTGGATCGGTTTTGTAGAACAACGAAAGAAGGCTTGGGGTTCATTGATCAGCTGATGAGTCGGAATGTCAGGATTCATATTCTAAATATGGGCTTGATCGAAGATACACCCATGGGCCGGCTCATTGTGACAAACCTGCTTGCGTTTGCTGAATTTGAGAGAGCAATGATCATTGAGAGAACACAATCCGGGAAAGGAATTGCCAGGACGAAAGCCGGATTTAGGGAAGGACATCCAAGAGTCTACTCGGATGAACAGATTGAACATGCCATAAGCTTGCTAAAAGATAATAGTTATAAACGGGTAACCGCAATGACAGGAATATCTAAAAGTACCCTTATTCGGGCAAAATTGAATCGATAAAAAATATGTACTAATACGTATTTTGTTATTTACATACGTGCAAACACGTGTTATAATTAATACATAATATGAAGAAAGGGAATGCCAATGAAAACGCAGGAACTGCTTAAGCTATTGAAAAAGAATGGCGTAATATTAGAGGAACATGGAGCCAGGCACGATATATACCACAGCCCAATTACAGGCAAATCCTTTCCTGTTCCAAGGCATAAAACAGAGATACCAATTGGAACACTAAATAGTATATTGAAGGATGCTGGGCTTAAATAAAGCTCTGGTTTTCCTGTCAGGAGGTTTGAATATGAAATATGTATTTCCGGCAATTTTTAAAAAAGAGGCTGAGGGCTTCTCAATCCATTTCCCCGATCTTGAGAGTTGCTATACGCAAGGCGATAATTTAGAGGACGGAATGGAGATGGCAGAGGATGTACTTGCTTTTACCTTATACAGACTTGAAAGGGATAATGGAGTAATACCAGCGCCTTCCGATGTCAAATCATTTTCAGTTGGCAGCGACGAGCTGGTCACTTTAATTAAATGTGATACCATAGTGTATAAAAAAAGAAACAACAGTAAGGCAGTGAAAAAAACTCTGACAATACCAGGATGGCTTAATGAAGAAGCAACCGCAAAAGGCGTGAATTTTTCACAAGTGCTGCAGGAAGCATTGATGAATTCAATTGGTCGCGACTCTTAAAATGATTTCTTTTGAACTATAATGGAATATTGTTATTGAATGCAAAAGCTCCTTGTTTGAGGAGCTTTTCTAATATAAAGAAGGAGATGAATATATGAATTACATAACACACAGTATTGGCGGAGTGGGGGCAGGGCTTCTGGTCAAGGAGAGCAATCACACGTCGTTTACAGTCGCTGCATGAATCCACCAATGAGAGGCGGTATCTGGAAAGCTGTCTGAGAGCAACGATGTTTTCTTCGGAGAGAGCAGTAGAGGAATACTGGCCGAAACGCATGATCTGGGCAATGATGAAAGAATCCTTTGAATCATTCTTGGTCTGGCGTATGTACATCTTTCGGAAAGCTTCCGACTGGATCGGATTAATCACTTTGACGTCATATCCAAGCTCGGCAAGGAAAGCATACACAGAAAGCCAGTAATGGCCTGTAGCCTCCATACCGATGATGAGAGACTCGGAAACGACTCCGGCTTTTTCAAATAGAGCCAGAAGCTTATCGCAGCCATCTTTCGTATTGGAAAAGGAAATGCTATCGAACAGGGCTTTGCCGTCTGAGTCGATGATAGTTGCTTCGTGCTTGTACTTGGCAATGTCAATTCCGACATAGAACATAGGAATCCTCCAATGATTTGTAAAACTCGGCAGAGATAAATCCTCTTGTCTTCACGGAATACAACCTCGCTAGAGATTCAGCACAGAATGCTATCCAGCTCATTCGCATCAACCCGTAAAGCAGAGGTGTCACCCTTTCTAAGGAAGCTGTACTTCAAGGAGAAAAACGACACCCTCTACCTGTTAGGCTTATTATCCCATATGGACTATGAGACAACAAGTTTTCATACGGTATTCTTGTAAAAAACACCGTAAATCTATTATACGAGGAGAAAAAAATAATGGATGGTGATGGAAGTAGAATAATTGCGATAATTTTAGTATTGGTAATATCTGTTGGCGTATCAATTTATAATCATTTCACAGGGAATGATATAGATAAAGATGCATTCAGGTCTCTTGATACCGTTGCTCAGGATGCGATCAAGGAATCGCCGCAGTAACAAAAAAATAATAGGCATTTTAAAGCTCCGTAGGGAGTTTATTTTTTATGGAGGAAATTGAAGTGAATTTTGAATTATGTAATACAATAAGCGCCTCGCTGAGAGATAGTAATAATCGTGTCTCGGTAGCTTTTAAAGGAACTTTGGGTTCGGGCAGAAGTATCCATGTGCCAGAAGGATTTAGGTGGGGCGGCTTGGCAAGCACACATAATCCTAACTTGATTGGTGTTAATTCAAAGAAGGTTATTTTAGTAGCCTGTAGAACAAGAATGAAAAAGATTTATAAAAAAAATCAAAGATTATCCCAAAGACTTAGGATATATCATAGAGTCTGCTCTCCAACTCTTTAAGATCAATGATCCCATCAATGTGCTGTAAAATATATTGAACGTTGGATAGAATTAAAAATAGAGTCCTTAAATATGGATGCATAGCTTGAGTATGTAGCATAGGAGTAAGTATGTAGGCTTTTATGACATCCTTATTATTCTTATATGCAGACGCTACCCTGTGGTTTCCATCAAGACCAATCTTAGAAGGGGTAATAAATGGAATAATTCCAATAATAACAGGATCAGAACTAACCTTATCAAGCATGTGGGGTAAAATATTTGATTTATCAACCACGGCATATGCTTTAGCAACATCATACCTATTTGGTAGTAAGTTATTTGTTTCAACGGTCTCGGTTAATTTCTCTACTTCCCAGAGAAAAGTAAACGGAAGTCCTGCAATATAAAAATTTCGTTCATAAAAATTGACTTGCTTGGTCGGATCAGACGTTACAGGGGCTAGGGTTTCAAGAAGCTTTGAATAGTATGTATCAAACACTGATTTATAATCATAAGAGTTTTTATGTTTAATCTGGTCAAGAAAGTTGATCAGTGCGGGGAATAAAGACATTATTGACTGGTGGTTATTTGAAATCATAGAATATCCTCCTGTTGAATGTGATGTCATTTTATCACAGCAAAGAGTAATAAACAATTATCTAAAACTGAAGAAGATCTTACGGTAAACACCATGTGAGGAGATAAAAATATGAATTACATAACACACAGTATCGGTGGCGTTGGCGCCGGCCTGCTCGTTCTGACGGCAACAGGATACGGATCCAATGAAATCGCGCAGGCCGCCGTTATGTCCGGAGCGGTTCTTGGATCCCTGTTTCCGGACATAGATCACCAACAAAGCTATATATCACATAAGG
>JAJUHH010000370.1 GCA_029267975.1 Clostridiales bacterium | reverse complement strand
GAAAAGAATAAATATAGCCCAGTGTGAAAACATAGTAAAAGTATTTCCAATCCTGAGCTTGTGACCTTGGCAGCGTGCAGGGGAAACGGAAGGAATAGAGTAATCCCAGAAAGGTTTGATATAAATGTTAGATGTTTGTTTGTTAGGTACCAGCGGTATGATGCCTCTTCCCGGAAGATGGCTGACTTCGCTTATGACCAGATATAATGGCAGCAGCCTGTTGATTGATTGCGGCGAGGGAACCCAGATCTCCATTCGTGAGAAGGGCTGGAGTTTTCATTCCATTGATACCATTTGCTTCACCCATTATCATGGGGATCATATCAGTGGATTACCGGGTCTGCTGTTATCCATGGGAAATGCAGACCGTACAGAACCCGTCACCTTAATTGGGCCCAAGGGCCTGGAAAGAGTGGTGGGTGCACTGCGTGTCATTGCACCGGAGCTTCCTTTTGAGTTAAGATTTATTGAACTAAATGCTGCACTGGAAGAGCTTGAGGTAAATGGCTACCATATTAAGGCCTTTCAGGTAAAGCACAATATTATTTGCTATGGTTACAGCATTTATATAAAGCGGGGAGGCCGCTTTTATACAGAACGTGCCCTTGCAAATAGTGTGCCCCAGAAGTATTGGAATCGGCTGCAAAAAGGAGCCACCATTACGGATGGAGATATCACCTATACACCGGATATGGTCATAGGCCCGGAACGCAGAGGAATCAAATTAACCTATTGTACCGATACCCGCCCTCTGAAGATTATCGCTGAGCAGGCTGCAGATTCGGATCTGTTTATCTGTGAGGGGATGTACGGAGAACCGGGGATGGAGGCAAAGGCCAGGGAATATAAGCATATGACCTTTCGTGAAGCGGCCAAGCTTGCGAAGGAGGCAAAGGTGAAGGAGCTTTGGCTCACCCATTACAGTCCCTCCCTGATTCGACCGGAGGACTATGTAGGAGATGCCAGAGCAATATTTGCAAATACCAAAACATGCAGGGACCAGAAGAGTGTAACACTGGAATTTGATAAGGATGAATAATCCCACAAAGCATACAGAGAATTTGCTGTAGTTTATTCACTGGAGATAAATGCCTAATCCACTCTTCGGTGATTGATTAGAAAGGTACTGTTATTATGACAAAGGATATACTAATATTGGCAATTGAGAGTTCCTGTGATGAAACCGCGGCAGCAGTGGTCAGAAACGGCAGGGAGGTTCTCTCTAATATCATTTTTTCGCAGATTGAACTGCATAAGCTATATGGCGGTGTGGTTCCCGAGATTGCATCCAGAAAGCATATAGAGAAGATGAATCAGGTGATCGAAGAGGCACTGGCAACAGCAGGGGTGACGCTGGAGGAGATTGATGCCATCGGTGTAACCTACGGACCCGGTCTTGTAGGGGCCTTGCTGGTAGGAGTTGCAGAAGCTAAGGCCATTAGCTTTGCTGCCAAAAAGCCCTTGGTTGGAGTGCATCATATTGAAGGTCATGTTTCGGCAAATTATATTGATAATCAGGACCTTAAGCCGCCCTTTTTATGTCTGATCGTATCCGGCGGTCATTCCCATCTGGTGCTGGTGAAGGACTATGGTGAGTATGAGATCATCGGTAGAACCAGAGATGATGCCGCGGGAGAAGCCTTTGACAAGGTGGCGAGAGCCATAGGACTTGGTTATCCCGGCGGACCAAAGATTGATAAGCTATCAAAGGAAGGCAATAAGTATGCCATTGCATTTCCAAGAGCACATATTGAGGGGGCACCCTATGATTTCAGCTTCAGCGGTCTGAAATCGGCTGTTTTGAACCATTTAAATTCCTGTGAGATGAAGAAGGAGGAGGTTAACCGGGCTGATGTTGCGGCATCCTTTCAGGAAGCTGTCATCGATGCCTTGGTAAGCAAAACCATGCTGGCGGCGAAGGATTATCATATGAAACAGGTGGCAATTGCCGGCGGTGTAGCGGCCAATTCCTCCCTCCTGGAGGCAATGGCTGAGGCCTGCAGAAAGCATGGATATAAGTTTTATCACCCGTCTAAAATACTATGTACAGATAATGCGGCCATGATCGGTGCGGCAGCTTATTTTGAATATATCAAAGGGGTCAGGGCAGGTCTTGATTTGAATGCCGTACCAAACCTAAAGATAGGGGAGCGTTAGTTATGAGGGATAAGGTAACTGCGATTGTTTTGGCTGCGGGTCAGGGAAAGCGGATGAATTCCCAGGTGGCAAAGCAGTTTTTAAGTCTGCAAGGGAAACCAGTGATTTGCTATAGCTTACAGACATTTGAACAGAGCAGCGTGGATGAAATCATCCTTGTGACAGGGGAAGGTCAGGTGGATTACTGTAAGAAAGAGATTGTGGAAGCTTATGGGTTTCAGAAGGTAAGGCTGGTCATTGAAGGCGGAAAGGAGCGCTACGATTCCGTATATCAGGCATTACGTCATTGTGCACCAACGGACTATGTTCTGATCCATGACGGAGCCAGACCCTTTGTAACCTTGGAACTCATAGAGAGAATGATAAAGGGCGTGAAGGAACATCAGGCCTGCATTCCTGGTACCCCTGTAAAGGAAACGATTAAGATTGTGAATGATGCGAATGATATCACGGATACCCCAGACCGCAGCAGCTTATGGGCAGCGCAGACACCGCAGGCCTTTTGCTTTGCCTCTATTCTGCAGGCCTATGACTGCTTATATAAGGAAAAGGGAGAAAAAGCAGTCAAGATAACAGATGATGCAATGGTATATGAAGCATATATTGGGCAGACGGTGAAGATGCTTATGGGAGATTATAATAATCTGAAACTTACAACACCGGAAGATCTGACCCTTGCAGAATGGCTATTGTGTAAATAGAATTAAAAAAAGAAACAATTTATTTGACGGAATAAAAGAAAACCTCTTGACACATGATATTTTAGGTGATATACTAGCAAAGCGACGTTTGGAGAGATGCCCGAGAGGCTTAAGGGGCTGGTCTTGAAAACCAGTGATTCCGCAAGGAACCGTGGGTTCGAATCCCACTCTCTCCGTAACCGGTTAAATAAACTAGATCTAGTTGTTTGGAAATTGTTAGACAATATAGATAGTAATTTAACACAGGTGTTTTTAATCATCCTTATGGAGAAATACCCAAGAGGCTGAAGGGGCTCCCCTGGAAAGGGAGTAGGTCGTTAATAGCGGCGCGAGGGTTCAAATCCCTCTTTCTCCGTTCCATTTTTTGGAGTTTTTATTGGTAAAAAAAGCAATAAAAAATAAATAAAAAAAGTGGTTGACAAGCGAGCTGATGCGTGATAAGATAGTCAAGCTGACGTTGCGAAACACAGTAAACTAAAGCATCAGAAGCACTTTGAACCTTGATAATTGAACAGTGAAACAACCCTGAAAATTCTAAAAATATGAAGCTTCATAAGAGCTTCAAAAATAGATTTTCATTTCGTGATTGACCAAGTCAAATCACGACGAACCGTATCGGTACGAATAACATTCGTATGGATGCACCACAAAAACAGT
>JAJUHH010000369.1 GCA_029267975.1 Clostridiales bacterium | reverse complement strand
GTCATTCTTGTGATTTGCATGGTCATAGGCTTATTATCCGGATGTACTGGCAAAACGACAGATTCGGAAAAGGGTTCAGCAACAACCAGCACTACTGCAAATGAGAACAAGACCACTGAGGCAGCCAGTGCCAAGGATAAGGAAGAGACCAAAGAAAAGAAAGAAATCAGTATCACCGTACTGGACCGTGGTCTGGTTTCAGCTGAGGAAGGCACCCTGGAAAGTAACAGATGGACCGAATGGATTAATGAAAACAGCCCTGTTAAGGTAAAATGGGTGCCTGTTACCAGAACAGAATCAAGAGCGAAGATCAATGCTCTGTTTGCCAGCGGCGAAGCTCCTGACCTGGTATGGGAGTATGGTAAGAGCTTTATGGATGATTTATTGCAGCAGGGTGTAATTCAACCTGTAGATGAGTATATTGAGCAGTATAGCAGTTCATATAAAGCTTATCTGGAGGAGCATTCCGATTTAAAGCCCTACCTGACTGCAGAGGATGGTAAAATGTATGCATTTACCAGTGCCAGAACTCCACTTCAGGTTGCCAACCATGCAATGTGGATCCGTCAGGACTGGCTGGATAAGCTTAATTTAAAAACACCCACTACCATAGATGAACTCTATGAGGCAGCGAAAAAGTTCACCACAGAAGATCCCGATGGCAATGGACAGGACGATACCTACGGTTTAGGCTTTAATTATAACTTCTGGGGAATTACCAAGAACTTGTTTGGCAGACCAAGCGATAACAATATGATCGTTGAGAATGACGTATTATCAGATTGGCTCGGTAGTGAGGCTTACGCAGATTGCTTTACTTTATTAAGGAAAATGTATAGTGAGGGTATCATTGACCAAGAGTTTGTAACTGATACAAATTATGAACGTCAGCGTCAGCTGCTGGTAACCGGTAAGACAGGTATCTACATGGCAGGCTGGGATATGGGAAACGAATGGCGTGAATTAAAGCAGAATGTACCGGAGGCATATTGGGTTCCCCTTGAGCCGGTTGAAACAAAATACGGTAAATTCGGTCTATTCCAGGAGCCGTCTCCATTTATGACGATTTGTATGAATAAGGATGCAAAAGATCCTGAGGCTTGCATTCAGTTCCTTGACTGGGTATTGTCTGAGGGCTGGTATACAATTACCTATGGCTTCGAGGGAGAACATTATCAGCTTGTAGACGGTATACCTCAAACCATTGATGCGGATATGAACCAAAAAGAGCTGAGGTATGCATATGAATATGCGATCCTATTAGACCGTGAGATTGACGACATCGATAAGTTCATTCAGGTGACTGCAGCTCAGGATGAACTGTCCCAGGAATACGCTAAGGTTCGTGCACTTAGCCTGAAAACCGCTTTGAAGAATCCTTTCCGCAGAGATTTAAAGTATCTTCCATCAACAGAGACTTCTACTAAGTTTAACAGTGAATTCTCACCTACCCTCAGCTCAATCGAGATGAAAATGATTACAGACAGCAGCTATTCCGTTGAGCAGGGAATAAAAGACATTGAAAGAGAAAAAGAAGCTCTGGGCTTTGATGCAGTAATGAAAGAACGTCAGGAATGGTATGACCGGAATAAAGACATTTTGAAATAAAACAGTAATGAATACCGGAGCTGTTTTAGCTCCGGTATTCTTCAAATGAAGGAAAGGCATGGGTTAATTTAATGCATTTAATTGAAAAGGTTACAGACAGAATAGTCTACGGAAATGACAGCGACTGGAATATGAACATCCATCACTTTGACTGGGTTCCCGGTGTTGGCTTATATGGTATCTGGAAGGCCTACGAGAAGACAAAAAAACCGGAATACATTGAATTTTTAAAGAACTGGGCAGATAAACACCTAATAGAGGCTTATGACAAGAAGACCATAAACTCTACCATACCATGCCTGACCATATTGGAGTTATATCTTCTGACGGGAAACGCAGAGTACATAAAAGTATGTGAGGATATCGCTGAATATATCGTCTATCAGGCACCTGTTACCGTGGACGGAGGGCTGGAGCATACCGTTACCGAGGAAGTGCCCGGTTTTGGAAATCAAATGTGGGCGGATACCTTATTTATGGCATGCCTGTTTGTGTGTAAGATAGGAAAGGTAATAAACCGGCAGGACTATGTGGATTTTGCCATTAAGCAGTTGAAGCTTCATCACCAGTACCTCTGGAATGAAGAAGAAGGCCTGTTCTATCATGGATGGAACGGTAATGACCGTAATCATATGAGTGGTATCTTCTGGGGAAGAGCCAACGCATGGATCATATATAGCACTGTTCAAATTCTGGAAGAAACAGGTGACTTTGAGGGGAGAGCAGAGCTCATATCCAGAATTGAAAAGCATATAAAGAGTCTGGGGAAATGGCAGCGTGATAACGGCATGTTTGGAACCATTCTCAATGATCCACTGGCATATGATGAAACCTCGGCTTCCTCAGGAATTGCAGCTGGGATAAAAAAGGCGGTAGCAAATGGGTATGTTGATAGCCGCTTAGAAGTGATCGCCGACAAATGCCGTAAAAGCCTGCCAAATTACATTGATTCTGCAGGGAATGTACTTGGAGTCTCGACAGGTACGCCGATTTTGCCCACAGCAGAAAGGTACAAGGAAATACGGCAATGCCCTACCTTATATGGTCAGGCTTTGATGATTTTGGCTTTGGCACAGTAATGTAGAATCAGAAAGCAGGTGTGAAGAAGCAATGACTGAAAGAAGCGATGGTGTACAGGAGTTTTATGAAGAAGATCTGTTTATCACCCATTACATATGCAATGCCGGGGAAATTTATTATGCCCCGGCTACATTTTCATGACGGCTTTGAGATTTATTTTACCTTGTCTGATCATACGACTTTCTTTAAAGAAAGTAGAACCTACCGTTTACAGAGGGGCGGAATCGTATTGATCAATAATAACGAGTTACACCGTTCCATCGCTCCTCCCGATGGTATTTATGAGCGTTATGTCCTTTCCTTTGTACCGGATTATGTTGCCGACCTGAATCAGATCTGCGAGGAAGATCTATTCTATGCTTTTACCAATAGGTCTCAGGATTTTACAGGCAGTGTACAGCTTTCCGAAAAACAGATTAATACCTTTGTCCATGAATTAGAACTTTTAAAGCGTTATATTGAAGAGGATATATATTGTAAGGAAATGCATAAAAAGCTCCAGCTTGCCCGCATTCTCCTCTTATGCAATGAATACTTCATGAGCAACACTCCGACGAATCTATCTGCAAATTCTACGGAGCGTCTACGACCGATCCTGCAATATATTAAGCAGCATACAGATGCGGATCTGAGCCTGGAAAGCCTTAGTGCCGAATTCTATATCAGTAAATCGCACTTGATCAGACTATTCAGGACAGCCACCGGTATGACGCCAAACTCCTATATTGTCATGACTCGAATCATGAAGTCCAGAGAATACCTCAATGCCGGAATGCCAATTGTGAAGATATGTGAATTAGTGGGCTATGCAGATGAATCCCATTTTATCAG
>JAJUHH010000368.1 GCA_029267975.1 Clostridiales bacterium | reverse complement strand
TCTGCAATGACACAAGCATAATCTTATGATTGGACAATATTGAGCCATATATATGCAGGGCTTGAATGACTACTATTAAAAAAGAGGTGTCAATGACCTAAGTCAGCGACACCCCTTTTTTACTAAAGTAATCCTAAACACAAATCTCCCTTGACAAAACACACGATCATAATATACTAATATATTAATAAGAAAAGCCGTGGATTGAGAAATAGTAAGCTTATTGTAGAATTTACAGAGAGATACACAGGGTGAGAGTGTATCATTTCAGGATTTGCTGAATGGGCTCAAGAGGGCAACCCGAATTAATAGTAGGCGTTGACGGAAATCCTAACCGTTATGATGGAAGCATATGTTAGTATGTGAAGTTTTTGCATTGATGGCAAAGTAAGATATAACTCTTATTCTATGTAGAATAGGAGTTTTTTTATTACCCAAAAGGAGGCTGTGAGTATGGAGAAAGTTATATTAACAGGGGATCGACCTACGGGAAGATTACATGTCGGTCATTATGCTGGGGCCGTAAAGAGAAGAGTGGAGATTCAGGATTCAGGAGAGTACCAGAAGATATTCATTATTATCGCAGATGCACAGGCATTAACGGATAATGCCGACAATCATGAAAAGGTCAGACAGAATATCCTGGAAGTCGCTTTAGATAATCTGGCCTGTGGTTTGGATCCTATGAAATCAACCCTATTCGTACAAACGCAAATACCTGAGCTGACGGAACTGGCCTTTTATTACATGAACCTAGTAACTGTTTCAAGGCTGCAGAGAAATCCTACAGTTAAGGCAGAGATTCAGCTGAGAAACTTTGAAGCCAGCATACCGGTAGGCTTTTTTACTTATCCCATCAGTCAGGCCGCTGATATAACGGCGTTTAAAGCGACGATGGTACCTGTTGGGGAGGATCAGCTTCCTATGATTGAGCAAACCAGAGAAATTGTCAGGAAATTCAATGCCATTTACGGGGAGACCTTAGCTGAACCCGAAGCACAGCTGGTTGAGAATGAAACATGCTCCCGATTGCCTGGAATAGACGGTAAAGCTAAAATGAGCAAATCTTTAAACAATTGCATTTACTTGGCTGATAGCCCTGAGGAAATCAAAAGCAAAGTTATGAGTATGTATACAGACCCTGATCACCTTAAGGTTTCTGATCCGGGAAATATTGAGGGAAATACTGTTTTCACCTATCTGGATGCCTTCTGTAAGGAGGAGCATTTTAGCAGGTACTTAAAGGAATATAGTAATTTACAGGAAATGAAGGAGCATTATAAGCGGGGAGGACTTGGAGATGTAAAAATTAAAAAGTTCCTGAATGAAATCTTGCAAGAAGAACTAGAGCCCATAAGAAGAAAAAGAAAAGAGTATGAAAAGGACATATTTGCAATCTATGAAATCCTAAAAGAAGGCAGCATAAAAGCAAGAGAAGAAGCAGCAGATACCCTTGATAAGGTAAGAGCTGCAGTGAAAATCAACTATTTTGATGATTTGGACCTAATAATTAAGCAGCAGGCGAAATACAGGAACTTAAGTTAAGGGAGGGTAGCTGGGTTTCTTTTCATCACTTTCGCTGTTTCACATTAGGTTACCAGGGAATTGACAAGAACCAAACGATCATGTTTGGTTCTTTTTATTTGCAATGTGCTTTGATCATCGTGTAGTAGTTACAATAAGGTAACTAGGTAATAAAAAGATACCCACTTCCACTATATACCACAAACATGTATAATAAAGGAAAAGGGCTTTAAGAAGGTCTATATAAGAATACATTGCTGGTCCGTCTGAAAAGAAGTTATGAAAAGAATGGAATGCTGGACGGTATATGATAATTACTTATGAGGAGTGAAACTAAAATGATAGCATTTCTTTTAGCAAAAGAAATAAGTGTCCTGGTCTTGATGATGGTAGGTGGGTGGATTTTGGTAAAGGCCGGAGTCATTCAATCAAAGGACAGCCATATTTTATCTGTGATCAGTATTTATCTGATTTGTCCCCTGGTTATCATCAACGCATTTCAGGTGGAGTATTCCAGCAAAATCCGGAATGGTTTTCTTCTTGCGCTTGCTGCAGCTGTTTTAATCCATTTTGCTTTACTGCTCCTTTGTAAAATCCTATCCTCTCTGTTTCATCTTAATGTTGTGGAGAAAGCATCAATTGTTTATTCAAATGCCGCGAACCTGATCATTCCCCTGGTTACGGCAGTCCTGGGACAGGAGTGGGTCATCTATGCCAGTCCATTCATCATGGTGCAGCAAATGTTTTTCTGGAGCCACTGCCAATCCATGATGACGGAGGAAAGAAAGATCAATATCAAGAAAATCCTCACGAATGTCAATGTGATTGCAATCTTTGTTGGACTGCTTATGTTTATTTTTCAAATAAAGCTGCCGGCGGTAGCAGCAAGAGCCGTCAGCAATATTTCATCCATGATTGGGCCGATCAGTATGATTATGCTTGGCATGATCTTCGCTGGTGCCTCCATGAAAGAAATTATCAGCAATAAACGCTTATACCTGATTGTTTTTATTAAGATGCTGGTGACTCCGGGAATTATTCTGCTATTGTTAAAGTTTTCAGGAATGGCTACGCTGGTAACGGATGGGAAAACCATTCTATTAGTCAGCTTTCTGGCAACCACGACTCCTGCGGCAACCTCGGTTACGCAAATATGCCAGTTATATAACAGGGAACCTACCTACGCAGGAGCAATCAATTTGGCAACCACAGCCGTCAGTATTCTTACAATGCCACTTTTGATACTGTTGTATAGCTTATAGTGCTTTCGCCACTTACATAGACAAATAATTCAAGGAGGCAGGACCATGGAATTAAAGGGCAAAATATTCAGCGGTGATTATACAGGTAAGAAATATACCCCTGGTGTCAATTATCAATATACAGTATATGTTTCAGAGTATTATAAGGCTGAAAAGGCAGCTGCTCTGCTTATTATGTTTGACTACCTGAATCAAGTTCAGGCAGCAGCCATGGAAGAGCTTGCAGGCAAAGGGATGGCTCCTGCATTTGTAGCCATAGGCATTGAGCCCGGTAGGGTAAAGGCCCTTCGGCCAAATAGTGTAGAGCGCTTTCTTCGTACCGATTTTAATCATACAGGTCCGGAAATACCGCGCCTGGTCATTGAGGAACTGGTTCCCCATATCGTAGCGCAGGAGCAACTGAATATTTCGCAAGACCCGGACCTGCACATGACCAGTGGTGGCTCTACCGGCGCAGCCATAGCCTTTAACGCTTGCTGGTATTGCAATGACGCCTACCACCGATGTTACTTATCAAGTCCCAGTGTTCATTCCCTCTCCGGCGGTGCCGAACTCGTAAATTACATAACAAAATGCGAGCCAAGACCCATTAAGTCCTATATATCCAGCGGTAAATATGAAAGCTTAGGTTACTGGGGCCACAACTACGAAGCCGCTTTATCTTTGATGCGCTGCTTTTACTGGAATAACTATGACTATAATTTTCAGTATCTTGACGGGAAGGTACATACCTG
>JAJUHH010000367.1 GCA_029267975.1 Clostridiales bacterium | reverse complement strand
CCCGTTCCTTTTTCATCGCTGAAAGGTAACGTTCATACACCGCTGTAGTGATAGAAGGTGTAGGTGCTCCAAGATCCAGGGAAATCTGGCCGGTCCATTTGCCGGTGCCCTTCTGTCCAGCTACATCGAGAATTTGATCCACCAGATAATTTCCTGTTTCCACATCCTTCTTACCGAATATCTCAGCCGTAATATCGATTAAATAACTGTTTAATTCTCCCTTATTCCATTGAGCAAATACCTGCTGAAGCTCAGGCGGGGTTAAGCCTAATACCTTCCTTAGGATATCGTAGGCTTCTGCAATCAACTGCATATCTGCATATTCAATTCCATTATGGACCATTTTTACAAAATGTCCGGCACCATTTTCACCGATATAGGTACAGCAGGGCTCATTGTCCACCTTTGCTGAGATTGCGGTAAGTACTGCTTCCAGCATTCCGTAAGCCTCTCTTGTTCCGCCGGGCATAATAGCGGGTCCTCGCCTGGCCCCTTCTTCACCTCCGGAGATTCCGGTCCCCAGATAAAGAATGCCATGCTCCTTGAGCTCCTTGCTTCGACGGATGGTGTCCTGATAATATGAGTTTCCGCCATCCATCAGCAGGTCCCCTTTTGACAACAAAGGCAGGAGCTGTTTGATTGTCGCATCAACAGCATCTCCTGCCTTCACCATCAATATAATTTTACGCGGATGCTCTAAGGAATTCACAAACTTGTCTATCTCGGCATAACCCTTCAGACGATCCTCCAGGGCTTCCTTTGTGGCTTCCTCCATCAATTCGATTGTCTTTTCATAAGAACGGTTATATACCGCAACCTGAAAACCATGCTCCGCTATATTAAGCGCCAAATTTCTGCCCATAACGGCAAGACCAATAACACCAACTTGATTGTTCATACTACCTCCTGTACAATACTTATAATATTTTTAATTACTAAACCTCAGGAGGTTCACCTCCTGTTTAATGCTATAATTATAATATTTTAAAATAACTATAACCCAGGAGGTTTTCCTCCTGAGTTATTCTATTCCTTATTATACACCTCAAAGCCATGATCAGACAACTTTTCTTCTATCTCATCCAAACTAATTTTCTTCATGGCAGCGCCCTTGGGAATAGTCATAAAACGTCCGACTGTAGAAAGCATTCCAGGCTTTGTGATGTCTGTAAAACCGATTTTTGCCATGATATCCGGTAGCTCAGGATATTCTTTGCATAATTCAAATATAGATTTTGACAGATCAATTTTCCTTATAATCATTTTCCTACCCCTTTAATTGAATACCTATCATATATTAATCTAATGATAATTAATATGTTCGGATTCTCAATTAAATATTAATTCATTTGTACCTTTGTTTCCGTGATTTAAATCACAAAACTTAAAATACCAGCTCCTCAAAAATTGCTTTCACCGTTGTCATTTCCTTTAATCGATGTACATTGTCTCCACAGAAGATCAATCCCTCCTTGAGATTTCCCTCCACTGCATTAATCAATGCCTTGGTGATGCAATAAGGAGTATCCTTGGGATTGCAATGCTCCAGACAGTTGAAACACTTGGTCACAGCAATTCTTTCTCCGGAGACCGTCTTTAAAAATGGATTATTCATTGCCCTGCCTGGCATTCTTACCGGGCTGATCACGATCTTTACATCCTCTTTCTCCGCTGCCAAATAGGCATTCTTGTATTCCTGACTGGCATCACATTCCTCTGTAACAACAAAACGTGTTGCAATCTGCACGCCATCCGCGCCAAGCTCCAATGCATGCTTTATGTCGGCCTGATCAAAGATCCCACCGGCAATGATCACAGGGATCTGATGTCCGTACTTTTGCTCATACTCCTTTTTATAATCTATGATGCCTTTCATCTCCTCGTCATAGTTTAGCTCCTCAATATGATCCAGCTGCTCCTTGCTAAAGCCCAGATGTCCTCCTGCTTTGGGACCCTCAATTACAATAAAGTCTGCCGTGGTCTTGTACTTCTTATCCCACATCTTCAATATCACTGAGGCTGCTCTGATGCTGGATACAATAGGGGCAATCTTTGTTTTGAAACCCTTTACCAGTTCAGGCAGGGTGATTGGCAGGCCTGCACCGGAGATGATGACATCCGCACCGCCCTCACAGGCCGCCTTCACATAGCGCTCATACTGTTTTGTGGCTACCATAATATTAACCCCCACCACACCGCCTTCTGCAATCTCCTTTGCCAGCTTCAGGTGCTTTTTAATTGCATATAGATTACTCTCTATCTGATGTTTATTAAAATCAGGCTCATCATATCCAATCTGTGCCGTTGAAAGAATGCCGATCCCGCCTTCCTTTGCAACCGCTCCTGCAAGCCTGGAGCGGCTTACCCCAACTCCCATACCTCCCTGGATAATAGGAATTCTGGCTGCCAAATCACCGATAACAAGCGGCTTCATTTTCATATTCATTACCTATCCTTTCTTATAGCCTGCATATATAAGCTTTGCTTTCATCTAAATTTATTTTGATAATCAAAGTATTTTCTTTTGATAAACCGGTGTCAGCCACCGGTTGTTATCATTATATCCTTATGGGGATTTGCTGTCAATATGTCATAGTATATTTTTCTATTTTATGTAGTATTTATTACTACATTACTAAAATATTCACCAAGAGCAGAACAATCCCCTGAGACAGACAAAAGCACACCATCCCAGGGGATAGACAGAAGTATCTTAATTAAAATGTACCTAAAGCTCTCCCCAGCACTACTCTGCAAAGGGTGCCAGCGTCAGCCTGATAAAATAGCCCTGATCATGCCTGCAGACTGGACACTGCCTGGGTGCTTCCTTCCCCCAATGTACATGACCGCATTTCAAGCACATCCAGCCCACTTCTACCTCCTCCACATAAAGCTTCTTTTCCTCATATAACTGGGCAAAGCGGGCAAATCTATCACCATGGGTCTTCTCAATTCCTGCAATCATATAAAAGCTGGCTGCGATCTTACTGAAGCCCTCTTCTTTTGCAATATCCCCAAAGCTCTTATAGACTGGATCATATTCCTCATATTCGTTATGCTGTGCAGAACGCAGCAGCTTTCCAATATCATCCTCGATATCCACCGGATAAGACCCATCGATATGAATATTTTCTCCTGCCAGCTCCTTTAAATGATTATAAAAAATCTCCGCATGCTCCTTCTCCTGATTGGCAGTAAAGGTAAACACTTCTTCTATCACATGATAATGCTGCTTCTTTGCAAGAGAGGCTGCAAAGGTATAGCGGTTTCTGGCCTGACTTTCTCCTGCAAATGCCCTCATAAGATTGTCTTTGGTCTGACTGTTCTTTAAATCCATAAAAAATGCCTGAACCTCCTTATTATTCGAATAAAACTGGCAGCAGATCAACTGCTGGTTTTACTTTAGTTACCAGTATTACCAAATAATCAGAAAGTATCAGGCATTCCCGTATTTTATTCTTTACAGCTGCACTTGCTTCTGTAATCGTATTCCTTTAAGAGGATATTATTCTCAAGATGGATGT
>JAJUHH010000366.1 GCA_029267975.1 Clostridiales bacterium | reverse complement strand
GGGCGGACGCATCTACCGCCGTACAGGATAATAGAAATGCAACCTTTGAAAGCATGTTTCAGGCTGCGGTTAACATGGTAAAGCAGAGCAATGATTATACCAATGCGGCAGAGGATGCGGAAACTGCGTATGCACTGGGGCTTACGGACAGCACCCATGATCTGCTGATTGCACAGCAAAAAGCGAATCTCTCATTGCAGTATACAGTAGCTGTACGAAATGCTGTATTGGATGCCTATAAAGAGATTATGAACCTGCAATTCTAGGTGCGGGTAACTATACTTAAGGAGCTAAGGTAATGGCAGATAGATTGAAACAACTACCGAAACAAATACTCGATCTTTGGAAAAAGTATTCCACAAAGCAGAAGACGATTATTATCAGTGTATTCTGCGTTGTTGCGCTGGCATTTGCGCTTCTGATCTTCCTGATGCAAAAGGTTGAGTATGAGGTACTAACGATCGCTGAAACAACAAAAGAAGCCAGCGAGGTCATCGATCTTCTTAAGGCTGAGGACATAGCATATAAGCTGGGAGACGATAAACTGACGGTATCAGTTGATACAAAGAATTATTCTGATGCGATCTTACTCTTAGCCAGCAACGATATGCCTTCTACGGGCTTAAGCGTTGATGAACTTCTAAATAACAGTCTGAGTACCACCAATAGTGATCGTACTCTGAAGTTAAACCTCTTTTTGCAAAATCAATTACGTAATTATATAAAGACCATGGAGGGTGTGGAGGATGCAGAAGTTTATTATATTCCTGCAGAAAGCACAAGCTCAATCCTAAAGGAGACCGAGGATACCAGTGCCAGTGTACTGCTTCATGTGAATGATGATTTTAAGGTACAAACAGCACAAACCATTGCTGAGGTGGTAGCTTCTGTCATCGGCAACAAGTCACCGGAGAAGGTGAAGGTAGCAGATCAGGAGGGAAATCTCCTATATGGCGGAGAAAAGGATCTATATTCCGGTAGCGCAAGTTCCAATGAAGACTTTAAGGAAAGACTTCGCAATACCTTTATTAATAATCTCTATATGGGGCTGATCAAAAGCGGATATGATGACGCTGAGATCATGCCTAATCTTGTTTTTAACATGGACAAGGTGACCCAGCTCTATACGGAGTACCTGCCGGCAGAGGGACAGGATCAGGGTTTATATAAGCATAGCTATACCTATACAGCGGATAATGTGAATGCCTCCGGTGGTGGCGTCCCTGGTACGGACAGCAATGACGAAACCAGCTATATGATTCAGGATACTACTTCCGCTAACAGCAGTGTTAAAACAGAAGAATATGATTATCTTCCTAATGAGAGAGTGACCAATACGGAATATGAAATCGGTGCCATTAAAAAGGAAGAATCTTCCGTCAGTATTGTACTGCGTAAGGTGAAGAACTATAAGGAAGAGGAGCTGCAGATGCAAGGCTTGCTGGAGGATACCACCTTTGAAGAGTATGCACTGGCCAATGCGGCCAGCAGGACGGTTGATGTGGATCCTTCTGTCTATACCATGGTTTCCATGGCTACCGGTATTTCGGAGGATAAAATCTCGATAACAGCCATAGAACAGCCGGTATTTATTCCTGAGGCAAGCAGTACAAGAAGCTGGACCGATTATCTGCAGATCATACTGGCGATCCTGATCGTAGGACTTCTGGTATTTGTAGTATTTAAGGGAGTTCGACCTGTTGAGGTAACTGAGCTTGAACCGGAGCTGTCGGTTGAGCAGCTATTGGCGACAACAAAGGAAAATCAGTCCATTGAGGATATTGAGTTTAATGAAGTATCCGAGGTTCGGAAGATGATAGAGAAATTTGTAGATGAAAAGCCGGAAGCGGTTGCACAGCTTTTACGCAACTGGCTGAATGAAGAATGGGAATAGTGTCAGGAAAAGTGCACTTAAATATAAATCAGTGCCTGAATTAGCGGGCATTGGCAGTTGTAGGGAGGATGTATTATGGCAAAGAGTAGCGACATAACAGGAATACAAAAAGCGGCGATTCTTCTGATCACCTTGGGGCCGGAACGTTCTGCCAGTATTTTTAAGCATCTGAAGGAAGAAGAAATCGAAACCATGACGCTGGAGATAGCCAATACCAGAAGCATATCACCCGCTACCAAGGATCAGGTCATGGATGAATTTTATGAGATCTGCCTGGCACAGCAATACATTGCGGAGGGTGGTATCTCCTACGCCAAGGAATTACTTGAGAAAGCTCTGGGTGCAGAAAAAGCAAGAGATGTCATTAGCAAGCTGACGGCATCCTTACAGGTTAGACCCTTTGAGTTTGTTAGAAAGACGGATGCGTCTCAGCTGCTTAACTTTATTCAGGATGAGCATCCTCAGACCATAGCCTTAATTCTTTCCTATTTATCACCGCAGCAATCCTCCACCATTATTTCATCACTGGCACCGGATAAGCAGGCGGATGTTGCAAAACGTATTGCACAGATGGATCGTACTTCACCGGATGTCATCAAAGAGGTGGAACGGGTATTGGAGAGAAAGCTGGCGTCCTTAGTGAACCAGGATTACACCATTGTCGGTGGTGTGGATTCCATCGTAGAGATTTTAAATACCGTGGACCGCGGTACCGAAAAACATATTATGGAGACACTGGAGATCGAAGAGCCAGAGCTTGCTGATGAGATCAGACGTAAGATGTTCGTATTTGAGGATATCTTAAGCCTTGATGATAAGTCCATTCAAAGAGTGCTGCGTGAGGTTGACAATAACGAGCTTGCGGTTGCTCTTAAGGGCTCTAATGAAGAAGTGCAGAATGTTATCTTTAACAACCTGTCCAAGCGTCTTGCTTCTATGATAAAAGAGGATATGGAATATATGGGTCCTGTTCGCTTGAAGGATGTTGAAGAAGCACAGCAGAAGATTGTTAATATTATCAGAAAATTGGAGGATTCCTCTGAGATTATCATTTCCAGAGGCGGAGGTGACGAGATCATTGTCTAATGTGATTAAAGCTTATACCGTCAGATATGGCGAAGAGAGTAAGAAGACGATTGATACCCATCTTCGAGTAGATTTTTTTCAGAATACATTGCCAAAGAGGACGACAACTGAGGCACAGAAGATAATAAATGATAACGGTGATTTTGTGGAAGGCCTCAATGCTCTTGTGATTGATGAACTGCCGGATACAAAGGAACAGGAAGAAAAGGCAGACAAGATTCTTGAGAATGCAAAAAAGGAAGCTAAGGCTATCCTGGATGCCGCCAAAAAAGAAGCTGAGCAAATGAAGAAGGAAGCTTATGCAACAGCCCAGAAAAAGGGTTATGAGGATGGGATGCTGCAGACAAAGAAAGAGCAGCTGAAATTAAGGTCCGAGTATGAAGCGCTGACTAACAAGCTTCAGCTGGAATATGAGAAGAAATGGCAGGAGCTAGAGCCTGCCATGGCAGATCTCATTGCAGCACTGGTTGAGAAGATCACAGGTATTATCGTTGAGGATAAGGAGGAAGTTATCCTGACCCTGATTGACCGGGTGCTTAAAAATCCC
>JAJUHH010000365.1 GCA_029267975.1 Clostridiales bacterium | reverse complement strand
CCCAAGAGCTTTCGTAAAAGCTTTGGTATTCTTACGAATTAATGGTTTTATTTTTTTACAACTTAAGGTAAAATAGAGGTATCGTATCTATATATAAACTGAGATAATTAGATTTCATGTAATAAGTTAGTACCTATATCCAGCAACAGTTACGAAGCTACAAACTACGGAAAGGCAATTAATATGAACGATAAAGCATTAAGAACCCTTGAATATGATAAAATTATAACAAGCTTATGTTCCCTGGCGGGAACTACCCATGGCAGGGAGTTATGCTCTAAACTGAAACCCCTGTCAGAGCTGAAGGAGATTCAGAAGCTGCAGAGACAAACCACGGATGCCCTGTCAAGGCTCCTGCGCAGGGGAAGCGTATCCTTTGGCGGAATCCATGATATTCGTCCTTCGATCATGAGATTGAAGGTTGGGTCTTCCTTAACTGCAGCAGAGCTTTTGCATATCAGCTCAGATCTGGAAGCAACCCTGCGTCTGAAAGCCTACGGAGGCTATACAGGAAAAGATGGTGAGGAACAGACCGAAGACTCCTTAACCGAGTATTTCGCCGGTCTGGAGCCTCTGTCTCCCTTAAACAATGAGATCAGACGCTGCATCATCTCAGAAGAAGAGATTGCAGATGACGCCAGTCCTGCTCTAAAGAGCGTTCGTCGTGCAATCAAGAATGCCAATGACAAGATCCACAGTGAGCTGTCTTCCATTCTTAACTCCTCCCGCACCTTGCTTCAGGACAATATTATCACCATGCGCAACGGCAGATACTGCTTACCGGTCCGTGCAGAATATAAGAGCCAGTTCCAGGGAATGATCCATGATCAGTCCTCCACCGGCTCCACCCTCTTTATCGAGCCTATTGCAATCGTGCGCTTAAATAATGAGCTAAGAGAGCTTGCCATCAGGGAGCAGGAGGAAATCGAGAAAGTACTGGCAGACCTAAGCAATCAGGCTGCAGAGCACTGCGAAAGCCTGGAATATAACTTTACGACCCTGTCAGAGCTTGATTTCATCTTTGCCAGAGCCAACCTGTCCAGACAGATGAAGGGCTCAGAGCCTATTTTTAATAAGAATGGTATCATTAATATCAAAAAAGGGCGCCACCCCCTGATCGATCAAAAGAAGGTGGTTCCCATTGACATTATGCTGGGGAAGGATTTCAGCATGTTGATCATCACCGGTCCCAATACCGGTGGTAAGACAGTTACCTTAAAGACGGTGGGACTTTTAACTCTCATGGGACAGGCGGGGCTTCATATCCCTGCATTCGACGGTTCCCAGCTTGCTGTATTCGAAGAGGTATATGCAGATATCGGAGACGAGCAAAGCATTGAGCAGAGTCTCTCAACCTTCTCTTCCCATATGACCAATATCGTTAAGATCCTGGAACAGGCAGATCGCAATTCCCTGGTGTTATTCGATGAACTTGGTGCCGGTACCGATCCTACGGAAGGAGCGGCTCTTGCTATGTCCATCCTTTCCCACCTGCATCGCAGGCAGATCCGTACCATGGCTACGACCCATTACAGTGAACTAAAAATCTATGCTCTATCCACAGAAGGGGTATCCAATGCCAGCTGTGAGTTTGATGTTGAGACCTTACGTCCTACCTACCGCCTCTTAATCGGTATCCCCGGCAAGAGCAATGCCTTTGCTATCTCCTCCAAGCTCGGCCTTCCGGACTATATTATTGAGGATGCAAAGAAACGCATCGGTGAACAGGATAAGAGCTTTGAGGATCTTATCAGCGATCTGGAAGCCAGCCGTATCACCATTGAGAAGGAGCAGGATGAAATCAGCAAATATAAGCAGGAGATCGAGCAGTTAAAGAAGAGCCTGGCGAAGAAGACAGAATCCCTGGAAGCCAGCAGAGAACGGCTTCTGAAGGAAGCAAAGGAGCAGGCTGCCCAGATTCTGCAGGAGGCCAAGGAATTTGCTGACCAGAGTATCCGCCGCTATAATAAATGGCTTCAGGAAGGCGGCAGCATCAAGGATATGGAAAATGAACGAGGTATCCTACGGGAACGCATCAGCAGCAGTCAGGGCAGCACGAAAAAGGATAACAGCAAAAAGGGTAAGACTCCCTCCGTCAAGAGCTTAAAGGTAGGGGATTCTGTCAATGTGATCAGTCTGGGACTGAAGGGAACGGTAAGTACCCTTCCCAATGCCAAAGGGGATTTGTATGTTCAGATGGGTATCCTGCGCTCCCTGGTGAATATCAAGGATATCGAGCTGATCGAGGAAGAAGATATCATTGCTCCCGGCTATAGCAAAACCCAGAGCGGTAAAATCAAGATGTCCAAATCCGCCAGCATCCACCCGGATATTAATCTCATCGGCAAAACAGTGGATGAAGCCTTATCCGACCTGGATAAATATCTTGACGATGCTTACCTGGCACATCTGCCCCAGGTAACCGTGATCCACGGCAGAGGTACCGGTGCACTAAAGAATGCTATTCATGCCCATCTCAAAAAACTAAGTTATGTGAAATCCTTCCGTCTGGGTGCCTTCGGAGAAGGGGACCAGGGGGTAACCATTGTAGAATTCAAATAGGATGTCACATGGCTTCTGCCCTACAAGGCTCAACTATGAAATGATCAACCATATTTGAAAGGAGTATCATATGATAGCGAAACAAAAAATACTGATCGTAGATGATGACGTTAACATAGCGGAACTAATCTCACTCTATCTCACCAAGGAATGCTTTGATACTCTGATTGTGCACGACGGAGAGGCTGCCATTAAGCAATTCGCATCCTATCAGCCCAATCTTGTGCTGCTGGATCTTATGCTTCCGGGAATCGACGGTTATGAGGTCTGCCGTACCATTCGTAAAACCTCAACCGTACCCATCATCATGCTGTCGGCAAAGGGTGAGATCTTCGATAAGGTTCTGGGACTGGAGCTGGGTGCCGATGATTACATTATCAAGCCCTTTGATTCCAAGGAACTGGTAGCCCGGGTGCGGGCGGTGTTGCGACGCTTCCATCCCGAGACCAAGGAAGAGTCTGAAGTACCTGCTCAGACCGGAGATTATGTATCCTATCCTGATTTAATCATTAATCTGAGTAATTACTCTGTACTCTATATGGGAGAAACAATCGAAATGCCCCCCAAGGAGTTAGAGCTCTTATACTTCCTGGCCTCTAACCCAAATCAGGTATTTACCAGAGAGCAGCTCTTAGACCATATCTGGGGCTATGAATACTATGGGGATACCAGAACCGTGGATGTTCATATCAAGCGCCTCAGGGAGAAGATTAAGGACCATAAGGACTGGAATCTGGCCACCGTATGGGGCATAGGCTACAAGTTTGAAGCCAGAGTAGTGAAAAAATAATCTTTAGATATAAAGGCGGCAGTAAATCCGGCAAAAATATATCGGAATGATAAAGGGAGGAGGTGTTCCATGAGAAGAAGCCTGTGGTCCAGACTTGTGATTTGTTATCTTGTAGCAGCGGTCATGGTGTTTTTGCTGCTCAATACCTATGGTATGAATCTGTTGGAACGCCGCTTCAT
>JAJUHH010000364.1 GCA_029267975.1 Clostridiales bacterium | reverse complement strand
GTTTATGCTCCAATTGAGGAGGTGAGGAAAGCTGGAAGCGATGATGACTATCACTCAGGTATCAAAAAACCTGGGTATATCAACAAGAATGCTGCGTTATTATGAGCAAGTTGGATTAATTCAAAGTCAGCGTAGGGAGAATTATGCTTTCCGGGTGTACGACGAAAATGCTTTGAACCGTTTACAGCAGATCATTGTCCTGCGTAAGCTGCGTGTTCCCGTCAAGCATATTATCAGCATACTGAATAATCAGGACGCTGCTACAACAGTAGAAATATTCAAGGAAAATATCAGTAAGATAGACAGTGAAATAACTACCCTGTCTACCATAAAGTCCATAATGATACGTTTTGTGGAGGAGATTAACGAGAAAGTCGATGTTCGTTTGAAGCTCCTGACCGATGATGCATTACTCTCGGTCATCGGTTCACTTACCTTTTCTGATAATCAGATCAGAGAGCCAAAGGAGAATTTGTCTATGGAGGATTTAAATAAAGCACATGAGGATCTCATGAGGCTCGATGACAAGGATGTGCGGATTATCTACCTCCCTCCCATGACGGTTGCCGCTAGCTTTGCTCTTGGAGAAGACTGTATCGATAAAGCCTCTGATATGGTCAATCAATTTATCAAAGAGAGTGGACTGCTTAAGATAAAACCTGATACCCGTGGTTTTGATTATAACTTTTTCCTGGAAGGCGAGATCAGCGGTGAAAAAATACACGGACATGAAGCCTGGGTCTCTGTTCCGCCTGGTATGGAAATACCGGCACCCTTAATCAGACGGGAATTTAAGGGGGGACTCTATGCCGCCCATGTTTTACGGGATTGGGATTTTGCAGATTGGCAGCGACTGAAAGAATGGGTAGAGACAAGCGATAAGTATGATAGTGACTGGGGTTCTCCACGCTGGGAATCAGCTGAGACAGGTTACGGCTATGGCTTAGAGGAAACCTTAAATCTCTATAATTTCATAGAAAAGCACAATGCTGATATGAGCTATCTGCAGCTTGATTTACTTTTCCCCATTAAGGAGAAGGAACATAAACAAAGAAGTGTTAAGCCTTAGGCTTTTAAGAAGTGCTTTATTAAAAACCTATCATAAATACATTTAAAGGAGAGAGATACAATGAGTAAGTATGAAAATGCAATTAAGCTGCTGGAGGAACGTTGCGGTAACGGAAAAGATGTTGATATTGCACTTGCGACAATATCGCTGTCCCCCAATGCTTCCGGCAATCCCCAACCTGTTGTCCGAATGGTCTGCGCTTATTATGAGGACGGTGCATTCTATGTATCCACTGACGCCACAAAGAATAAAATGCTGCAAATTGAAAAGAACAATGCAGTTGCTGTGGCAGGAATGGATTGGTACACTTTCCAGGGTATCGCTGAAAATCTCGGCTGGGTTAAGGATGAGAAAAATGCCCAAATCAGAGCAAAGTTTAAAAAGGTCTTTGGCTGGTTCGATGAAGTCGGCGACGAAGATAATCCCAACTCCATTGTTCTGCGTATCACACTTACCAATGGTACCATAATTGACCATGAAAAAAAATACGGTGATATGCAATATGAAATTGATTTTGTCAATAAAACAGCCAGGTAATTTATTTGTGCCTAATTATAAGGAATAGCTCATATCCAGACGGAGCATTACAATTTCTATTGAAGCTTAACAACATAGCTCCTCACCACAAAAAGCTTATTCTGTGATGAGGAGCCATGTTGTACTATCATATTATCGTCCCTGCTAATTTGCTTCATAAAAAAGCAGCTTGTCAATGGTAAGCCTGGGCCTCCAAATCTTTCGTGCCTGCTCAAATTCAGAATACGCTGTATACCACTCCCAGGAGATGTCAAAGCCTCCGTCTTCCTTCTGCAGCCTTCCTAAGATTTCTTTCTCCCCATGGATGAATTGCTTTGTCTCTGAAGTTACAAATTCCAAATATGCTCCCGGGAAAAAATCTGATGGCATAGGAACATAGTCAACGCCATATTTACTTAGATCTTTGCAGATCGCAGCGTTTATTCTCATACTGATTAAGCCCTTAAAGTCCTCAAGATTGACAATCTCATAGATATCATGATTTTTTAACAGCTCATAAGCCAATAAATAGCACTTTAATGCATCCGTACTGGCTTCTGTATTCTCTTGCAGATATTTTACTCCTTCACGTATAATATCTTCATAAAATACAGTTCTTTCTCCATAACAGATCATAAATGCCGCTAAAGATATGGTAGGATTAAAGCCGCTAATTCCATCCTCCTTCTTTTCCCACCAAATTGCATGTGGATAATCCTTGTTGCTGTCAATCGCAAAGAGCCAGCGTTTTTTCTCCTCATCAAAGGAATCATGGGACTTAAGATATCTCACGATCCCCTTCACCATATCCGAAGCAAGCGCAAGTGCATCTGTTCGATAAAGGGTAATGATTGCATCATTTGTTGCAATCGGGCTGGAATTAGGATTCAAATAATCCGCTTCGAGTCCGTTGCCAAAGCCACCATCTTCATTTTGATAGTTAGACAATTCATCGATCACTCTCTCCTTGGACCCATTTTCATAAAAATATTGATAAACGGCCAGATCAATGGGACGTGCATTGTGTAATATAAATTCCTTAGCAGCATTTATATCCATCGTTCTTCTCATCTTATCCTCCCCTAAAATAATTTATGACACTAAAACTTACCGCTAAGCGCGTCCTGCTTTCTGTCATTCATAAAGTCCGCCATCTCTTCTTCTCTGTAATTGCTGGCAATAATCATGCCCTCATCAAGAACAGTGAGCGCCTCTTCCTTCTTCCCAAGTAAATATAAAGCACTGGCCTTTTGATACAATAGCCAGGGAATACTGCGGTAATTCTGTGATTCAACACATAGGGCTAGGCCTCTCTCGCTGGTGGAAAGAGCTGCTTCATAATTTCCAAGCCAGCGATAGCATTTTGCCAGAGATACCAGAAGGGTGGTATGGGTGCCTGATATATCCTTCGTGTAGATGTAACCTGTCTGAATGATCGCATCAAGCTGGGTAAAAATATGCAGAGCCTCTTCCTTATGATCAGTAAAGAGCTTACATAGTCCGTACATCCGTATGAGATCGATCTCTATGACGGCATAAAGCTCAGAATCAATATGTTCGATATCAAAGTTCACAACAGTCAGATGGATTGCTTGTTCCAGCATGGGTATCAGCTTAGAATCAGAGGCATTATGCCAATCCATACCGCCGGCAATAATCCAGGCCCGGGTTTTTAATATGTATTGCAGAATATATCTATTGCTGCTGCAGCTTTTTTTCTTCTCCATAGCATCCAGTAAATCCAGGATTTCATCAGTTTTCTTTTCGCGAAAAAGCTGAGCAATCTTATCTCTCATTTCATCAAAATACAGCTCTTCTTTACTGGCTATATAACTTGAAAATCGTTTGGGATCCACCCCAAGCCTTTGCATCAATAGTTCAAACACATACTTACTAGGGGATATACTGCCATTTTCGATATAAGATATGGTTCTTCTGTCACAAATCCCC
>JAJUHH010000363.1 GCA_029267975.1 Clostridiales bacterium | reverse complement strand
GTTACCATCCAGGCCCAGATTTTGGACCTGATTAAAAGTTTGCAAAAGGAATACGGCTTTACTACCATCTATATTACCCATGACCTTGGCGTGGTGGCATCGGTAGCGGATAAGGTTGCAGTTATGTATGCCGGCCAGATTGTGGAATATGGAAAGGTTGATGAGATATTCTTTGATGCGAAGCACCCTTATACCTGGAGCTTATTGTCTTCCTTGCCCCAGTTGGGAACAAAGGGAGAGGAATTATATTCCATTCCCGGAACCCCTCCTTCCTTATACCATGAAATAAAGGGAGACGCTTTTGCGCCCCGTAATCCATATGCTATGGAGATTGACTTTGAAGAAGAACCTCCTTTCTTCTCCGTGAGTGAGACCCACAAGGCAAAAACCTGGCTGCTGGATCCACGCGCTCCCAAGGTGGAGATGCCGGCTGTAATCCAGAATCTGAATGAGAAAATGAAGAGCCTGTATGCAAACAGTGGGTTTATGAAATATATGCCGAAAGGAGAGGATTAAGATGAGTGAGACCAAGGATAAAAAGGAAGTCCTGCTATCGCTTAGAAATGTCCAGATTTCTTTTGGCGAAGGTCATCGCAAGTTTATCGCTGCCAATAATGTGAATTTTGACATATACAAAGGGGAAACATTTTCCCTTGTAGGAGAATCCGGATCCGGTAAAACAACCATTGGTCGTGCTATCGTACGTCTGAAGGAAACAAGTGAAGGGGATATTCTTTTTAAAGGAAAGAAGATTAATAAGAAATTATCAAGAAAAGAAAATGAAGAAATCATCCGAAGCATCCAGATGATTTTCCAGGATCCGGCGGCTTCCTTAAATGAGAGAGCAACCATTGAATATATCATTTCAGAGGGACTTTATAATTTCCATTTATATAAGAATGAAGCAGACCGTTACGATAAGATCACGAAGATGATCACGGAAGTCGGTCTGCTCCCGGAGCACCTGACCCGTTATCCTCATGAATTTTCCGGCGGTCAGCGCCAACGAATTGGTATTGCCCGGGCCTTAGTCATGAATCCGGAGCTGGTAGTTGCGGATGAGCCCATATCTGCTTTGGACGTTTCGATCCGTGCCCAGGTACTGAACCTGATGAAACGACTTCAAAGGGAAAAGAATCTGACTTACCTCTTTATTGCCCATGATCTTTCTGTTGTCCGCTTTATTTCTGACCGTATTGCGGTTATCCACAAGGGGACAATCGTGGAGCTGGCAGAAACAGAGGAACTGTTCCTTCATCCGATGCATCCTTATTCCAGATCACTGTTATCTGCAGTGCCGATTCCAAATCCTGAGATCGAGCAGAACAAACAGTTGATTGTCTATGATGAATCGGTTCACGACTACAGTACGGATAAACCCTCCTTTGTGGAAATATTACCGGGCCACTTTGTCTGGGCAAACAAAGCAGAGGAAGAAAGATACCGCAAGGAGCTTTCAAAAGCGTGACATTTGCAAGCGCAAGTTACATAAGTTTCCTAGCTTAGTAACTGCCAATGCGACAGTCAGACCTATTCAGTGATAAGCTTGAATAAATCAGAGACAAGAATGAATAAGAGTACTATTGATTAGAAATAGTTTGTACTGGGTGGAAATACCCCTGGTACAAACTATTTTTTACCTAATCTACAGTTTGGTCTACATGTTCTCAGCCGATCAGAGACGGACATGTCAAACCCGGGCAGATACCTTGCCAGGCGATTCAGGGTCTGACCTATGGGAAAAGTAAGGAGCAGGATTTCATAAATATTCAAAACTGCTTGCATGAAAAAAACGGTAGCATATTGGTAATAATAGTGTTATAATATAAGAGTTAGAGTAACGGGAGGACATCCCGAGACTTCTGAAAAGGTTATCGAAGCCAGAAGGAACATATCTGGTACTATTCGATAGATTTTTCAGTTGTTTCGGTACCTCCGGCTCTAATAAGTATTACTTAAATTAGAAAAGGAGACTAGCTTATGTACAAAAGTTTTTCTATGGAACTGGCCGGCAGAACGCTTACCGTTGATATTGGCAGAGTTGCTGCTCAGGCAAACGGCGCTGCTTTGATGCATTACGGCGATACGGTCGTATTATCAACAGCTACAGCGTCTGACAAACCCAGGGAGGGGATTGATTTCTTCCCCTTAAGTGTTGAATATGAGGAGAAGCTGTATGCGGTTGGTAAGATTCCCGGCGGCTTTATTAAGAGAGAAAGCAAGCCCTCTGAGAATGCTATTCTTACCTCCCGTGTTATTGACCGTCCCATGAGACCCTTATTCCCCAAGGATTACAGAAATGATGTAACCCTGAACAACCTGGTACTTTGCGTGGATCAGGACTGTTCTCCGGAAGTAACTGCTATGTTAGGGTCTGCAATTGCAACCTGCATCTCAGATATTCCTTTTGACGGACCTACTGCGTCTACCATGGTTGGTATGGTGGATGGTGAGCTGGTATTTAACCCTACCTCTGCCCAGAGAGAGAAGTCAACACTTGCCCTTACAGTAGCATCCACCAAGGATAAGGTTATTATGATTGAGGCTGGTGCAGATGAGATTCCTGAGGATAAGATGATTGAAGCCATCTTTGCTGCCCATGAAGTAAATAAGCAGATTATCGAATTTATCGAGAAGATTGTTGCTGAGGTTGGTAAGCCCAAGCACTCTTATGTTTCCTGTGACACACCGGAAGAGTTATATGAGGATATGGTGAACTTCATCACTCCTGAAGCAATGGAAGTTGCTGTATTTACTGATGAGAAGCAGGTAAGGGAAGCGAATATAAGAGAAATTACCGATCGTCTGATCGCACGCTATGAAGAGACCCACCCGGAATGGATTCCTTTACTGGGTGAAGCAATATACAAATTTGAGAAGAAGACAGTTCGTAAGATGATCTTAAAGGATCAGAAGCGTCCTGACGGCAGAAAGATCACAGAGATCAGAAAGCTTGCTGCTGAGATCGATGTATTACCCAGAACTCATGGTTCCGGTATGTTTACCCGTGGACAGACTCAGGTTCTTACCATCACCACCTTGGGTGCTTTGGCTGAAATCCAGAGACTGGACGGTATTGATGAAAATGAGACAGGAAAAAGATACATGCACCATTACAATTTCCCTTCCTACTCTGTTGGTGAGACAAAGCCCTCCAGAGGACCCGGAAGACGTGAAATCGGCCATGGCGCACTTGCTGAGAAAGCTTTAGTTCCGGTACTTCCTTCTGAAGAAGAGTTCCCTTATGCAATCCGTACTGTATCAGAAGTTCTTGAATCCAACGGTTCCACCTCCCAGGGAAGTATCTGTGCTTCTACCTTGTCCTTAATGGCGGCAGGTGTTCCGATTAAGGCTATGGTAGCTGGTATTTCCGTAGGTCTGGTAACCGGTGATACAGATGATGATTATATCCTCTTAACCGATATTCAGGGTCTGGAAGACTTCTTTGGAGATATGGACTTCAAGGTTGCAGGTACGCATAAGGGTATCACAGCCATCCAGATGGATATTAAGATCCATGGTTTAACCAGAGAAATC
>JAJUHH010000362.1 GCA_029267975.1 Clostridiales bacterium | reverse complement strand
TCATATGCCGCTTGTGCAGCTGCTTCCATTGCTTCATTTTCTTCCGCTTCAACTTCCTTTAATAAATCGCACACCTTTGTTAGAAATGTATATTCCTCCAGCAACTCTAAACCCATATCCGTCTACCTTTCCTTCAATATCCTTATTTATAGATTGTCACATGAAATTGATACTGATCCCCCCGATAGGTGGATTCCACATATTCATACGCAGTTTCATCCCGCTCGAAGGTGGTTCTGTGAATATGAAGCACCGCACTGCCCGGATGAATATGCAGTAGTCTTGCCTCCTCCTCGGAAGCCAGGCCAGCTCTGATTTCCTGCACCCCTTTAAACTGTTCCACCCCGTACTGGAGCTGCAGTATCTCATACAGGGATCCCCTGATGTCAGCTGATTGAAGAGTAGGAAAACGATAAAAGGGCAGATGCACCCGCTCAATGGCAATGGGAGCTCCATCTGCCAGGCGAAGCCGCTCTAATACATAGATCTTCTGGCTGCTGTCAATGGATAGGATCTCTGCCACCTTCTCTGTGGGCGCAGTAATTTCAAAGGAGAGGATCTCACTGGAAGCTACCTTGCCCAGCTGTGTCATCTCCTCTGTAAAGCCCTTTAAATGATTAAGTTGAAAACCTGTCTTCTTGGTAGTGACAAAGCTTCCTCTGCCTTGCTGCTTATAGATATAGCCGTTCTGAAGAAGTCCATCCAGTGCCCTGCGAACGGTGATCCTGCTGACATGAAAGAGATTGCAGATCTCCTCCTCCGTGGGCATCTTGTCCCCTTCCTTCAACTTCCCTGATTTAATCAGGGGTATATAATAGTTCATGACCTGCATATAACGGGGTAATGATTTCATAGGCTGCCTTCTTTCAAATTCATATTTACAATGGAAGGAACTTGTGATATTTTAAACTTAAGTGGTAATGTTGTTATAACAACTTTATCATTTTCGCTAAAATTTGTCAAGAGAATTACCTTTCTATAGAAGTTACATACTAACAAGGATGAAATAAATGAATAACGGAGGTTGTCATGAAAATTATCAGAACAAGAGACTATCAGGATATGAGCAGAAAGTCGGCAAATATTATATCTGCACAGGTGATATTAAAGCCGGACAGTGTACTTGGACTCGCAACCGGTTCCTCACCCGTAGGAACCTATGAAAAATTGGTAGACTGGCACAACAAAGGGGATATTGATTTTTCCAGAGTCAAGACTGTGAATCTGGATGAATACATCGGATTGCCCAAGGACAATCCCTGCAGCTACTATTACTTTATGTACGAAAACCTGTTCAAGCACATCAACATTGATCTTAACAACACCCATATTCCCAATGGTATGGAAAAGGATACGGAGAAGGAATGTAAGAGATACGATGAGACCATTGCTTCTTTGGGCCAGATTGACCTGCAGCTGCTGGGACTCGGTAATAACGGTCATATCGGTTTTAATGAGCCCTGCGACATATTCCGCAAATCCACTTTCTGCGTGGAGCTTGCCCAAAGCACCATTGAAGCAAATTCACGCTTCTTTAACTCCATTGAGGAGACTCCACGTTATGCATATACCATGGGCATCGGAAGCATTATGTCCGCTAAGAAAATCCTGCTGGTTGTACATGGAGAGGGTAAGGCCGATATCCTTCGCGAGGTAATCGAAGGTCCCATCACACCCCTGGTACCTGCTTCCGTTCTCCAGCTTCACAATGATGTTACGATTGTTGCGGATGAGGGTGCCTTATCAAAATTAACCATTGAGATAAAATAGTCCTCTGGTATCTGATATAAGTAAATTCATATTAATTGAACAATACCTGATGGTTGAAATACATCAATCGCAAAGCATAATTAATTTGCAAAACAGATATGACGATATCATAATCTACTCATAAGTTAATCATAATGAATGTAATCTTAATCAATGTAATCTTAATCTTATAACTAAAATATAATTGGGAGGTGACAAACTATAAATAGTCAAGGGGTTTTTAGAAAATTTCTTTAGCGATAAAAAAGGATATAGCAAACAAGCCATCTGAAAACACCGTATTTCAGATAGGATAATGATGTTCTTATGATACAGCTGCTATTGGAGCTTCTGAGCGTTAAAGTCTACCCCTTGCCTCTCCAATGCGTGGATGACTCTAACAAGCTTCTTTGCCACATGAGTGATAGCAACCCTGTGGGGCTTGCCTTCTCCCCGTTTTTTCGCATAGTAGGCGGCGAATGTCATATCAAAACGGATTAAAGGAAGACAGCAATTGATGAGGACATACCGGAGCCCCGGTGAGCCATGTTTTACCATCCGTCCTCTGTGTGATTCTGTTCCGGAATCATTTACACCTGGTTCGATACCTGCAAATGCGAGCATCTGGGCTGGTGTTGAAAAGTTCGATATATCTCCATATTCCGAATAGATAACGGCGGCAGATATAGACCCGATGCCAGGAATAGACATATAGTGAGGATGTACTTCCTCAATCAGCTTGTTGATTTCTGCTTCAAGCGTGTCAATCTCTTTTACGAGAGACTGGTACAGGGTGAGCAGGCTGTTCCGTTCCACATCAAAGATAGAGTTGTTTACACCGACAGTATTGGCGGCAAGCTCCTTTAACCGAAGGAACTGTTGGGGAGAAAATTTACCCCTTGATAAAGAGCGGAGCTTCTCATAGGATGCGGAATTCATTCTTGCCATCTTTTCGGCGGAACCGTAGTTTTCAAGCAGATACAGAGCGGTCTTAGATAAACGCTCATGAAAGAAGGGCTTGAATTCGGGGAAGGTGTGATCCAGCACATTGGTAATCTTTACAAGATAAAAAGAACGCTGTCGAACTAACCTGTCACGCAAACGAGTTAATGACTTTAAGGAATAAGCGTGGTAAAATCCTTTTGAGTGGGGTTTGTATTCGACAGTCATTAACCACCGGGCTATTGATTCACAGTCAACAGAGTCGGTCTTGGTTCGCCTTAGAGATGTGGATTTCTTGTATTCCTTGATGAGAACTGGATTAATTTCCATGAAGCTGTGGTTGGCATTTTCAAGGAAGAGTTCAAGATTGAGGGCATAGTGGGCTGTTGATTCAAACCCTATTCTTATGTCCTGCGGATTGGAGAGAGAATGAAAAATAGTGAGTAGCTGTTCAAAGCCTGCCTTATCATTTTTAACAGAAAACTTTGAAACAACCTTTTGATCCGCTGCTGAAATAATACAGCAATCATGTTTGTACTTGGAAATATCAATTCCAATAAAGTACATCGACATAGAGTTATACCTCCTGATATGTATTTTGGCACTGTTGTCTTCCACAGAGAATCCGGCTGTGTAATCACGTAAATAGAAACGTCAGGCGTTAACAAACTGATTAACAGTAATAGACGAAAAGCTGTGGTCTGAGTCACCTCGGAACAGTCAAAGCTGTAAGAAAATAGATACAGATCCACAGTGCCTTATCAAAATATATCAGAGATGGATTAAAATGCCCAGAGAATCTGGGAGAAAGGAATAATCCAATTACCATCTGAGATAATTGGATTATACGTG
>JAJUHH010000361.1 GCA_029267975.1 Clostridiales bacterium | reverse complement strand
ATGATTCCCAATATGTATAAGGCTGCTGCAGAACTGTTGCCGGGTGTAATTCATGTCAGTGCAAGAGCGATTGCCGCACATGCCCTGAGTATCTTTGGAGATCATCAGGATGTTATGGCTACCAGACAGACCGGCTTTGCTATGCTGGCTTCCGGTTCGGTTCAGGAGGTTGCCGACCTTGCACCCATTGCACATTTGGCAGCAATTAAAGGAAGATTACCCTTCCTGCATTTCTTTGACGGTTTTCGTACCTCCCATGAGGTGCAGAAAATAGAACTGCTGGAATACCGGGATTATGCAGACATGGTAGATATGGATGCAATAAGAGACTTCCGTGAAAGAGCCCTGTCACCTAACCATCCGGTAATACGAGGAACCGCACAGAATGCGGACATTTACTTCCAGGGAAGAGAAGCTTCCAATCCCTTCTATCTGAATATCATTCCTGTGGTTGAAGAATATATGCAAAAGATCAGCGCAGCAACCGGCAGATCTTACAACTTATTTGATTACTATGGCGCTCCTGATGCGGAGTATGTGATCGTGGCAATGGGTTCTGTCACCCAGACCATTGAACAGGTGATTGATTATTACAATGCCAAGGGTGAGAAATACGGTTTGCTTAAGGTTCGCCTGTATCGGCCTTTTTCTATGGAGCATTTTATTAAGAGTATGCCATCCAGCGTCAAAAAGATCGCTGTGCTTGACAGGACCAAGGAACCTGGTTCCATTGGAGAGCCTTTATATCTTGATGTCTGTGCTTGCTATAAGGAAAGGGACAATGCACCGGTTATCGTTGGAGGACGTTATGGTCTTGGTTCCAAGGATACAATGCCCAGCCATATAGAGGCTGTATATGAGAACCTGAAGAATAAACAGCCTAAGAATTTCTTTACCATCGGTATCGTAGATGATGTAACCCATACCTCCTTACCCAGCATGAAGGAACTGCAGATTGAGCCGCAGGATATGATCTCCTGCCAGATCTGGGGCTTAGGCTCTGATGGTACCGTCGGTGCCAATAAGCAGGCCATCAAGATCATCGGTGAGAATTCCGACCTTAAGGTTCAGGCATACTTTGATTATGACTCCAAGAAGTCCGGTGGTCTGACAGTGTCCCACCTGCGCTTTGGCAAGACACCCATTCGTTCCGCCTATCTGGTATCCCATGCAAATTATGTGGCTTGTCATAATCAGTCCTATGTTCATAAGTATGATCTGCTGCAGAGTATTAAGCCTGGCGGAACCTTTGTACTCAATACGCAATGGGACGAAGCGGAACTGGAGCAGCATCTGCCGGGTACCATGAAGAGACAGCTGGCAGAGAAGAATGTTAATTTCTACACCATCAATGCAATTAAGATTGCCCAGGATCTGGGACTTGGCAATCGTATTAATATGATCATGCAGGGCGCCTTTTTCAAATTGACCAATGTTCTTGATGAGGAGATTTATATCAGGGAACTAAAAGCCGGAATCCATAAGATGTATGGCAAGAAAGGCGAAAAAGTCGTTAAGATGAATGAGGATGCCGTAGACGAGGGTATCAAATCCGTTAAGAAAATTAATATACCACAAGAGTGGAAGAATGCAGAGATAGAGCATACTACAGATGTAGACGAGCCTGATTTCATAAAAAATATCATGCGTCCTATGTCAGAGTTGAAGGGCGGCGATCTTCCGGTCAGTGCCTTCAAGGACAGAGAAGACGGTACCTTCCCTGCCGGAACCACTGCCTTTGAGAAACGTGGTATTGCAGTAAATGTTCCGGAATGGATCATTGAACGCTGTATTCAATGTAATCAATGTGCCTTTGTCTGCCCTCATGCAGTTATCCGTGCCTTCCTATTGAATGATGAGGAGCTTGCCAAAGCACCAAAGACCTTTGAGACTAAGCCTGCGATTGGTAGGAATTTAGAGGGCTATCACTTTAAAATTCAAATCAGCCCTATGGATTGTACCGGCTGTGGTAACTGTGCCGATATCTGTCCTGCTAAGGGCAAAGCACTGATTATGCAACCGATAGAAACACAGCTTGAGAAAGAGATTCCTAACTGGAAATTTGCTTCCGAGGAAGTTACCTTCAAGGAGGAGATTGCCTATGGTCCATCCTTTAAGGAAAGCCAGTTTAAGACACCTCTTATGGAATTCTCAGGGGCTTGTGCAGGCTGTGGTGAAACACCATATATCAGGCTTATTACCCAGCTTTTTGGTGAACGGATGATGATTGCCAATGCAACAGGTTGTTCCACCATCTGGGCAGCATCCGCACCCAGTACCTCTTATACGGTAAATCATAAGGGTCAGGGACCTTCCTGGGCAAACTCCCTCTTTGAGGATAATGCTGAGTATGGTTATGGTATGTATCTGGCAGTGAAGCAGATCCGTAATAAGCTGGAACAGGATATGCGCCGGCTTATGGACTTGAATGTGGAAGAGAAGATCAAGGAAGCCTTCCATGATTGGATTCATTATAAAGAGGATGGCATAGCCTCCAAGGAAGCCAGCAAAAAGGTGCTGGATGTGCTGGAAAACTTTACATCTACAGATGTAGAATGTAGAATGCTGGTAAAGAACATCCTTGATAACAAAGATTATCTGGCTAAGCGAAGCATCTGGCTGGTTGGCGGTGACGGCTGGGCTTATGATATTGGCTATGGCGGTTTGGATCATGTCATGGCCTCCGGTGAGGATATCAATTGCCTGGTATTTGATACAGAGGTATATTCCAATACCGGTGGTCAGGCATCCAAATCCACCCCTACAGCAGCTATCGCTAAGTTTGCCGCTTCCGGTAAGAGACAGGGCAAGAAGGATCTTGGACGTATGATGATGACCTATGGCAATGTCTATGTTGCCCAGGTTGGTATCAATGCGGATAACAATCAGTTGATCAAAGCGCTCAGGGAAGCCGAAGAGCATCATGGACCTTCCCTCATAATCGCCTATGCTCCTTGTATTAATCATGGTATTAAGGAGGGTATGGGCAGAAGTATGGCAACCATTAAGAAAGCAGTACAATCTGGTTATTGGCATCTGTACCGCTACAATCCTAACCTAAAGGAAGAGGGTAAGAATCCATTCATTTTGGATTCCAGGGAGCCTAGTGAAAGCTTCCGTGACTTCATCCTGGGACAGGTTCGCTATAGCTCGCTGGCTCAAACCTTCCCTGATCAGGCAGAGGAGCTATTTAGTCAGGCTGAAAAGCTTGCCAAGGAGCGTTATGAGATTTACAAACAGATGGCAGAGGCCGCCCCGATTAATCTATAAAAATATAAAAATAAGGATTTTGAAGACAGGAGCTGTCACACTGGTGATATGCTCCTGTCTGTAATAAAGAGCCCCCTTTATACCTTCGGAATGTTTATAATTATACAAAGTTTACAAGAATAGAGTGTGACGATTAATTCAATGATGACACGTTCTCACTCGGTTGCCGCACATAGCAGTACATAAGACTGTGACAGAGAAAGCAACTGCCACAGTCTAAGTACTGATGGCGGCAAACGGTCTTCTTATGGATTAATCGTCACACTCTATTCTTTT
>JAJUHH010000360.1 GCA_029267975.1 Clostridiales bacterium | reverse complement strand
CGATCAAGAAGTGTATACCGGGCAGTGATTGAAGCTGCTGATTTTACAAAGGAAAAGCTGGAAGAAGCGTTAGAATGTTTATAGAAATGAGGGACTTAAGATGAACATAGTAGCGATCATACCTGCAAGAAGCGGATCAAAAAGTGTACCACATAAGAATATCCGACCCATTGCCGGGAAGCCTATGTTAAGTTATTCCATTGAACATGCACAAAAGTCTAATTATATTAATCGTATTATCTTAAGTACAGATAGTGAGGAGTATGCAAGGATTGGACTGGAATATGGTGCTGAGGTCCCCTTTCTTCGACCGGAAGAGTATGCTACTGATACTGCATTGGATCTGGACGTATTTGAGCATTGTTTGAACTTTCTGAAAGAGAAGGAAAATTATACAGCGGATCTCGTAGTCCAATTAAGACCAACCTATCCAATTCGTGATCCCAAGGACATTGATGCATGCATTGATATTCTGCTTCGTGATCCCGCCCTTGATTCGGTCAGGTGCATTGCTCCGGCGAAGGAGATTCCTTATAAAATGTGGCATAGGCAGGAGGATGGCAGAATTACGCCAATCATGACGGATATTCCGGAATGTTATAATATGCCCAGACAGCAGTTACCTAGGGTATATTACCAAAATGCATGTATTGATGTGGTAAGAGGAACTGTAATCCTTAACCGTCATTCCATGTCAGGGGATAATATCTATGGCTATGTCATGAGCAAGAATTATGACATAGATACCGAAGAGGAATTTCTGATGGCCGAGGAATATCTGAAGATAACCTCGGGTAAGAAAAGATTTGTATTTGATATTGACGGAGTAATTGCCAAGCTGGTGCCTGATAATAATTATGCAAATGCACAGCCAAATAGTGAGATGATTAATATCATCAATCAATTATATCAAATGGGCAATACCATTGTTCTTCATACTGCCAGAGGCTATGTTACAGGCATTGACTGGAGAGAGATAACAGAGAGACAACTGAAAAGCTGGGGACTATGCTATCATGAATTACATTTTGGAAAACCCAATGCTGATTATTACGTAGATGATAAAATGCTTGATATGAAAAGGCTTTATGATTTTTTCAGTAGTAAATATCCTTTAGGCCAATGATGATAACAATGTTTATATGATAATAAAAAACACTTTCCTGTTGAGAAGTAGGTCGAAATAATTCTCATCAGAAAAGTGTTTTTTATAGAGCTACAGCGTCAATCTAGCGAATAAGGTATCGGTTTGTTTAGCTGTTTTCAGACATTGTATATATTCTTCGTTTAGACTACTTGATAAAAGATGTGTATAAGCACCCTTACCACCAGGCTTTTGATTTGCTAACCAGTAGAAATGGTTTGAGATATCATAACGTTGGATAAACTCGATTTGATAATGATAGCCGCTTTTTTCAAATACATAGCTTAACCCTTTTTCGTTAAAATTAAAAAGATGTGCCTTTTTATAGTAAAAATCTTTGAAAGCACTATTATTGAATGTTTTTACCATGATATCATCTACATTAGGAACTTCAATATAAATGCAGCCATTATCTTTTAATAGAGGTTTCAACTTAATCAAAAATTCTACAGGATTTGCTATATGTTCCAATACATGAAACATAAATATCTTATCAAAACCTTGCTCAAAGTCCTGCGGATTATGGGCGGTTTTTATTTTGCTATTTTGTAGAACATCATCTATATAAGATAGAGCCCGATTGTCCCATTCTGTCCCGAATACATTCTTTACTTTGTTTGATACTGCATTCAGAAAGTAGCCGACAGAGCAGCCTATTTCTAGTATTTCATCAGAGGGTTTGATCTCAGCCTCTACGCGGGCAACACGTTGTTGCGCTTCAGGATAGAATCTATCATATACTTTGGTAAGAGTTGCTTCATCATAATATTTTGAAGTATGAACCTCCTCACGGAATTGTCCGTCATAGTATGCTTCCAGTTGCTCTTCTGCAAACTGGGGATATAAAAAGTGTGTATCACAGGAATTGCAACGGTACATTTTATGCAGATTATCTGTTACATTGCGAATTTGTGAATCTATTGGTTCAATATCATAACTACCACATAAGGTACAGGGATATATTTTTTGCGTCATTGATTACCTCTCATTTGCTTGCAGAATTTAGGTACGATTTATTTATTATAATGCGCAGAAGAGTACATTTCAATAAAAATATATTTATAGGCTTATATTACCTGTGTTTTTTGTCGATATATTAGATATAATGGATGTAATGCTGTTAATAGGCTTCATGAAAACTATTTAAAATATTGGAGGGCTCTATATGGAACAAAAGCAAGATTTATTTAGTGATTTATTTATCTTTGAGATGGCAAATAACCATCAAGGAAGTGTAGAGCATGGAATTGATATTATTCGGGCTATGAGCAGAGTAGCTAGAAAGTATAACATAAAGGCAGCTGTGAAATTACAATATAGAAATCTGGATAATTTCATTCATCCGGACTATAAGGATAGGAAGGATGTCAAGCACATACCGAGATTCATGGAGACCAAGCTGGAGGCAGAGCAGTTTGCTCAACTGGTTGAGGTGATTCATGAGGAAGGAATGCTTGCCATGTCTACCCCCTTTGATGAAGACGGTGTTGACTGGTGCATGGATCATGGAGTAGACATTATCAAAGTTGCCAGCTGCAGCGCACTGGATTGGCCTTTGTTAACCAAGATCGCATTAACACATAAACCCGTGATCATATCAACTGGCGGTAAAGTGCTATCCGATATTGATAAACTATATAATTTCTTTACGCATAAAGGTTGTGAATTCGCCTTCCTACATTGTATTGCGGAATATCCCGCACCCATGGAACAGCTTCAATTAGATTTTATTGATCGCATGAATCGCAGATACCCCGAGATTACCATAGGCTATTCAGGACATGAGGATCCTGAGGACCATATTGTGCCTATGCTGGCGATTGCAAAAGGTGCTAAAATTCTGGAGAGACATGTAGGTCTGCCCACAGAGACCATCAAGCTGAATTCCTATTCTATGAACCCGGAGCAGGCAGATCGCTGGGTAAAGGCGGTTTTGGATGCCCGAACCATGTGCAGGGTGAAGAAGGAGAATGATAAGTATGTCAGCCAGGAGGAGGTTGATTCCCTTCGTTCCCTGATGAGAGGTGTATACTTAAAGCGGTCGGTCAAAAAGGGTGACCTGATCACCAAGGAGGATGTGTTCTTCGCTATGCCTTGCCAGGACAAGCAGATGACAAGCGGTGAATTTGTTGAAGGTCTTCAGGCAACCCGTGATTATGAAGTGAACGAAGCACTTCTTGAGAAGAGAGTTATTACTGATGTTGGTCTGGTCAGAAGTGTTGTACATGATGCGAAGGGTATGCTTTATGAAGCAGGGATTGCGCTTGGCAAAGATTTTGAAGTGGAGTTATCCCATCATTATGGAATGAAGCATTTCAGACAAACAGGTGCGATTATTATCAATATTATTAACAGAGAATATTGTAAAAAGCTTCTTGTCATCCTGCCGGGTCAAAAGCATCCGAT
>JAJUHH010000359.1 GCA_029267975.1 Clostridiales bacterium | reverse complement strand
TTGGAATTCACAACATTTCCAAAGCCAATGTTTACTAGCTTATTCAAAGTTATTCCTCATTTCCGTAGCTTCTATTCAATATTTTGAATCTGCTCTCTTACCTTTTCAATCTCGGTTTTTAAATCAATCGCTTTATTGGATACCTCCAGATCATTTGCTTTGGATAAGATTGTGTTTGCTTCCCGATTCATCTCCTGTGCTATGAAGTCCAGCTTCCTGCCCACATTGTCACTGTCTTCCAGAGCTTCCTTCATATTGATGATATGACTGCGAAGCCTTACAGTTTCCTCGTCCACACAAATTTTATCCGCAAATATGGTTACCTCCGTAAGAAGCCGACTTTCTTCCACCTTGGTATCTCCCAGTAACTCCGTTACCTTGGCCAAAAGCTTATTACGATATTCATTAACGATCTCAGGGGATCTCCTTTCGATAAATTCCACCATAGTAAGCATGGAATCAAGCTTAGATACAATATCCTGCTTCAAATGCTCCCCTTCCTGGATACGGGTCTCTACAAAACGTGCGGCAGCTGTCTTAACCGCCTCTTCTACTAAGGCCCACAGTTCCTTCTCATCGATGGTCTGCTCCTCCAGTGTAAAAACATCAGGATATCTGGAAAGGGTCGATACTCGGATGTCATTCTCAATACCGAACTCTTTACTGATTTTTTCTAAATTTGTGAAATACTCTCTTGCAAGATCTGCATTATACTTTACGCATACGTTATTTTCTGTATAGTCCTCGTATGTAATGTAAATATCAATCTTACCTCTGCCAATATACTGCTTTAATAAATTACGGATTCCCGCTTCAAAAAAGCTCAATTTCTTTGGCATCTTAATGGTCATATCACAGTATCTGTGATTGACCGCCTTCATCTCAACCGTTATTTTTCGATCCACGCCGGCGATCTCACAACGCCCAAAGCCTGTCATACTTTTAATCATGATTACACGCTCTTTCATGTCAGGCTTTTGACGGCATCACCGTCAATGCCTCATTTTTTGTATCAATTCATTATAAATGAAATAATAATACAAGTCAAGACAGGTTTCATCAACTCATCCAGGACGATGAGCTTACTTCTACCCTTCAGTCACGGCTTATCAGTGTGGAGAAACCGCTGTCACGCAGAATTTTCTCAAGTATTGTCGCATCATCTAAAAGCGCAAATGTGCCTGCTTTCAGCAGATATTGATGCCTCCACTCCATAATCCGAGCCGGATACCCCAGATGATTGACCCGATACTGAAGCACTACAGCAGTTTCATAGTTTTGAAAGGGGCCAACTAGAATAAAATAATTGGGTGCAGAACCATCCTTTTTCGAGGCTGGATCAGAACATCTCTGGCATAAGCTGTTGATTTCAGTAGTGGTCTCCTCGGATAAGGTGAGTACTATTCCTTGGGCAATTCCCTGGGCGGTTTCTTCAAAATTACGATCAAAGAGCTCGTTTCCTTCTTCTGTTTCCATAAATCCTACAGAAAGCATTACCGCCGGTATATCAGTATTTCTTAATAGGGGGAGCTCTGATCGGATGATAATACCATAGCCTGCATATCCGATATCCGCCAACTGGTCCCCTATATTATGTGCGGCTTTTATGCCCACGGGATCGTCCGCATCCACATAAAAGCTTAAGCCCGGTCGGTTGCCCACGTTGGGTCCGCTTAAGCGGTGGATGGATACCAGAAGATCGCCATTTTTTTGATTTGCGATTTCTGCCCGCTGGAATTGTGAAAGATAGATATCCTCTTGTCTTGTATATTCAACATCCGCACCGTACTCTTCTAATATCTCACCGACTCGGAGGGTAAGTCGCAGGTTATCATCCTTTTCCAATCTATTGTTATAATAAATGCCAATATCATTTCCCCCATGACCGGCATCCAGGATCACAGTTGGCATATACATCGCCCCGTATCATTGATCAGCTTCTATTATTATATGAGCAAAAAAATCTAATGAAACCTTAATTTGAATCCGGCAGACCAAAACCTTATAATTAGATTAGAACTTATAATAAATCGGGACACATCATAAATGATGTGTTCTGTTGATATCCTTATGAAGGAGGAATGAACGATGATGTTTTGGAATCGGATTGAAATCTATAACGGTTTCTCACTAAAAGAGTTCAGCGAGCTAAAAAATGCATTGGCCCGTGAAGGGATTAAATATGATTATCGCTTAAAGGATCTGAAGTTTAAGGTACAATATTTTCTCTATGTTCATCAAAAGGACTATGAACATGCCATGTATCTTACCTCCAACCGCAGCAGCAATTAGATACTATCAAGTGCCTGTGCCAGATCCTCCAGAATGTCATCGATATGCTCGGTACCGATGGACAAACGGATTGTTGTGGGATGGATACCGGATGCCAACAGCTCCTCTTCATTCATCTGAGAATGGGTGGTGCTTGCCGGATGGATGACTAAGGATTTCACATCCGCAACATTGGCTAAGAGGGAAAAGATCTGCAGCTTATCAATAAATGCCTTGGCCTTTGCTGCATCTCCCTTAATCTCAAAGGTAAATATTGAACCGGCTCCCTTAGGGAAATAGCTCAAATATAAGTCATGATAAGGATTATCCGGCAGGGATGGATGATTTACCTTCTCCACCTTGGGATGCTTATGTAAGAATTCAACTACCTTCAGGGCATTTTCTACATGACGCTCCACACGAAGGGATAAGGTCTCCAGCCCCTGAAGGAAGAGGAAGGAATGGAAAGGACTGATGGCTGCTCCCATATCCCTCATAAGAATTACTCTCGCTTTAATAATATAGGCTAAGCGGCCAACTGCCTTAGTAAACTGTACCCCATGATAGCTGGGATTCGGTTCAACAAGGGAAGGGAATTTACCTGAACCTTCCCAGTCAAAGTTCCCGCTGTCAATGATAACACCGCCAATGCTGGTTCCGTGTCCACCGATGAATTTTGTTGCAGAGTGAACGACAATATCTGCACCATGTTCAATGGGCCGAATTAAGTAGGGTGTTGCAAAGGTATTATCCACGATCAAAGGAAGCTGATGACGATGTGCAATGTCAGCGACCTTCTTTATGTCAATTAAACTGCAATTTGGATTACCAATGCTTTCGATAAAGATTGCTTTGGTATTGGGTTTGATGGCTTTCTCAAAATTCTTTGGATCATCTCCGTTAACAAAGGTGGTGCTGATCCCAAAATCCGCAAGTGTATGTGCAAACAGGTTATAGGTACCGCCATAGATGGTCTGTGCTGATACGATGTGGTCCCCCACATTGGCGATGTTCTGAATGCTATAGCTGATTGCTGCTGCTCCCGATGCGGTAGCAAGTGCGGCAACCCCTCCCTCAAGAGCAGCAATTCTTTGCTCAAATACATCGGAGGTTGGGTTCATAAGGCGGGTATAGATATTACCCCCTTCGCTTAGATTAAACCTGGCTTCCGCCTGTGCACAGTTATCAAATACATAGGATGTGGTCTGATAGATCGGAACGCATCTGGCTCCTGTAGCAGGATCAGGGTTTTCCTGGCCTGCATGAAGTTGTAAGGTTTCAAAACGGAAT
>JAJUHH010000358.1 GCA_029267975.1 Clostridiales bacterium | reverse complement strand
AGCTTTCATTACAGCACTTTCTAATATTTATATCTGACATCTGCCCGGCAGATCGTGTGCCTCTCGGACTTAACTAGGAGCTTTTCCTCTCATAGGCCATGCGATACAGGTTCGCATAGATTCCGTTTTTCGCAAGGAGCTCCTCATGGGTTCCAGTTTCCTTTATGCCGTCTTCCGCCAGAACCAGGATCTTCTTTGCATTTTTAATGGTTGAAAGGCGATGGGCAATGACAAAGGTGGTTCTGTTCTTCGCAAGCTTCTCCAGAGAATCCTGCACAACCTTCTCACTCTCGTTATCCAGCGCTGAGGTTGCCTCGTCAAAGATCAGGATCGGCGGGTTCTTTAAGAATACCCTGGCAATGCTAAGCCGCTGCTTCTGGCCGCCTGAAAGCTTGATTCCTCTCTGACCGATATAGGTATTGTAACCATCCGGAAGCTCCATAATAAAATCATGGGCATTGGCATTCTTGGCAGCTTCCACAATCTCCTGGTCTGTGGCTTCCGGCTTGCCGTATCTGATATTATCCATAACGGTGCCTGCGAATAGATATACATCCTGCTGCACGATACCGATATTCTTTCTCAAGGATTTTTGCGTTATCTTGCGGATATCCTTACCATCGATCGTGATCGCCCCCTCGGTTACATCATAGAAGCGGGGGATTAGACTGCAAAGGGTTGTCTTGCCAACCCCGGAGGAGCCCACCAAAGCGATGTATTCTCCGGCTTCTACCTTCAGATTAATTCCCCGGAACACGTCATTTGTAGTGTCAATATAGCGAAAGGCAACGTTATTAAACTCAATTCTTCCCTTGACTTCCTTAAGGGCCACAGCTTTGGGATCATCCTCAATATCCGGCATGACATCCAGGATATCACAGAAGCGTTCAAAGCCAGTGATACCATTCTGGAAGGTCTCAGTAAAGTTAATCAGCTTGCGTACCGGCTCAATGAGTGTATTGATATACAGGATAAAGGTCAGCAGGTCGCTTAATTCGATGATATTACGGGTAATGAAGAGGCTGCCTCCTGCAATTACAGCAATATTGATAAAGGCAGTAAACAGGGTAAGTCCCGAGTGGAAGCCCGCCATATTCCAATAGCTGTTGCGCTTACTCTCCACAAAGCGGGAGTTCCCCTGGTGAAACTTTTCGATCTCAATATCTTCGTTGGCAAAGGATTTTACCACCCGGATACCGGACAGATTATCCTCTACCTGGGCATTGATCTCAGCAATTCGTTCCCTGTTCTTGCGAAAGGCTGAATTCATCCTGCCGCGCATATGGTAGGCAAAGAAGAACATTAGGGGAAGAAAGGCAAAAATAATCAGTGTTAAGGGGATGTTGATCCGCATTAGAATAACAAAGGCACCTACCATCTTAATGATGGAGATCACAATATCCTCCGGACCATGATGACAAAGCTCCGAGATATCAAAGAGGTCATTGGTGATTCTGGACATGAGCTGACCGGTTTTCTGATTGTCGTAATAACTGAAGGACAGCTTCTGAAAATGCTCGAACAGGTCATTACGCATACTGAATTCCATCCTGGCACCCATGATATGTCCCTGATAGGAGATAAAATAGGTACTAATATATTCCAGGATTGCCAACCCTAACATGAAAAATAAGAGTTTTAGAATGATGGGAGTGGCTTGTGATACCTGATAATTGACCAGGACATCATTGGTTATGTAACGCACGATAATGGGGTAGATCAAGGAGATAGCCGATGCCAGCAAGGCAAAGAACATATCTGCAAAAAATAAGCCCAGGTGGGGTTTATAGTACGATAGGAGCTTCTTTGTTCTACCGTTATTGGGTCTGCCGTTCATTGTATTTCTCCCTTCTGATAATCGCAGAGTATATTATGTTTCTTCATTGTAGCAATAATGAGAGGATGATTTCAAGTGCAAATTTGAAGCATTCTGCTCACTTGCTTTTATCATATAGAAGAACTTAGAGTTGTATGCTTTACGATAAAACAGGCTGCTCTTTCACCGAATTAGTAGGGCGAAAGCAGCAACCTGATTTTGATTCGTATAATATGCTGCATTTATCGATAAGATAATCTGCTACATTTATTATTTAGATAAACGGATGGACAGTTCAAACATGTACTGGTCAACATCCTTGGTCATGGCAAGACCTTCTTCAATATCGTAATCCACAAACTTACCGTCACGATAGCCTACAACGCGATTGCTTGCTCCGGCTACCAGAAGATCCACTGCCTTTGCTCCCATCATAGAAGCATATACACGGTCTTTCGTGGTGGGGCTACCGCCTCTTTGTGCATGACCAATAATAGTAGCTCTGGTCTCCATACCGGTAGCTGCTTCAATTCTCTTTGCCATTCCGTTGGAGTCACCAACACCCTCTGCATTTACGATGATATAGTGCTTCTTGCCTGTCTTACGCTTATTGATGATATTATTGATAATGCGCTGCTCGTCATAATCATAGCGTTCTGCAATGAGAATTTCCTCTGCGCCGTTGGCGATACCGCACCACAAAGCAATATAACCGGCTTTTCTACCCATAACCTCGATAACGCTGCAGCGTTCATGGGAGGTACTGGTGTCTCTTACTTTGTCAATGGTCTCCATGGCTGTATTGATGGCTGTATCAAAGCCGATGGTATAGTCAGTACAAGCAATGTCAAGGTCAATGGTACCGGGAAGGCCCACTGTATTGATTCCTCTTCTTGCCAACTGCTGCGCACCCTTGAAGGAGCCGTCGCCGCCGATTACCACCAAACCGTCAATGCCATGCTTTCTGCAGATGTCTGCTGCCTTATCCTGAACCTCGGATTTCAGCATATCCAGACAACGTGCGGTATACAGAATGGTGCCGCCTCTCTGAATAATATCAGATACACTGCGTGCATCCATATCTATAATATCTTCCTCTAATAATCCCAAGTAACCACGCATGATGCCTTTTACATTACAGCCTGCTGCCAGTGCTGTTCTAACTACTGCACGAATGGCTGCATTCATTCCCGGTGCATCTCCGCCACTGGTTAACACGCCAATTGTTTTAACATTGCCCATCTAATTATAACCTCCGATTCATCGACAAACATAAGTCTAGAGTATTCTAATCCTTTTTCCCCAATTTTTCAATACTCTTTTCGGTTATTCGAACATTTTCTTCTGAGTAAACTGCTGCCAAGTGCTCCAATAGGTTTTTATCTGCCTTAACAGCCCTGCTCTTAGGCAGCTTTTTCATACATTTTTCCGCTTCACAGTAAATAATCACCTGATCATTCCCATCATACTGTGCCAGCAGACCATAAAGTGCTTCCTCATCCTTCTGAAAAGCAGCAAGGTTAGGATATTTGATCCATACCTCCTGGGGTATGCTGTCAAAGGGGATGATCTCCTGACAGATTAACTTAGCTGCCTTCTCTTCTTCTACCGTCACCTTTCCCCGAACGAAGATCTTCTGATCCACTTCCAGCATGCTTTTGTACTTATCAAAATCCTTGGGAAAGATAATAACCTCTACATTGCCGAACAGGTCTTCCAGTGTAATAAAAGCCATCATACTGTTATTT
>JAJUHH010000357.1 GCA_029267975.1 Clostridiales bacterium | reverse complement strand
TAGAAAGTGAGATAAGTATGTGGATTGCAAAAGACTGGAAGGATTATGAGGTAATTGATACCAGCAAGGGTGAGAAGCTGGAACGATGGGGAAACTATATTCTGGTGCGTCCCGATCCCCAGGTAATCTGGGACACTCCGACCAAACATCCGGGCTGGAAGAAGCCCAATGCCCATTATCACAGAAGCACTAAGGGTGGAGGAGAATGGGAGTTCTTCGATCTGCCAAAGCAGTGGGATATCACTTATAAGGAACTGACCTTTCATTTGCAGCCCTTCAGCTTTAAGCATACCGGACTTTTTCCGGAACAGGCGGTGAACTGGGATTGGTTCTCGGAGAAAATCAGAAATGAAAAGGGAAGGCAGATCAAGGTACTTAATCTCTTTGCCTATACCGGTGGGGCGACACTGGCAGCAGCCAAGGCAGGAGCGGCAGTAACTCATGTGGATGCATCCAAGGGGATGGTTACCTGGGCCAAGGAAAATGCAGCAGCTTCCGGTCTGGCAGATGCACCTATCCGCTATATCGTAGATGATTGTGTGAAGTTTGTGGAGCGCGAGCTTCGCAGAGGCAACAGGTATGATGCGATCATCATGGATCCTCCCTCCTATGGACGTGGTCCCAAGGGTGAGATATGGAAGATCGAAGACAGCATACATCCCTTTATCCAGCTCTGTGCCAAGCTCTTATCCGAGGAGCCCCTCTTCTTCCTACTCAATTCCTATACCACCGGTTTACAGGCTGGGGTATTAACCTATATGCTTTCCACGGAGCTTACCAAGAAATATGGCGGTAAGGTTAACTCAGATGAGATCGGTCTGCCGGTATCAAACAATGGACTTGTGCTTCCCTGTGGGGCCTCCGGCAGATGGGAAAGATAAATAAACGAATAACCCGGACATACATCAAAGCAGTTAGCTGCAGAGATGCTTGGTCCGGGTTTTTTACACTTATGGGCGAATTACCATTTTTGTCCTGTAACATTTTACTTCTGCCATCGTCTTAATAAATGTGACTAATTTAAGAATACAGGAAGGGAGAAGGGATGGAGCATAAAGATTTTATCGAGGCCTTATGTGCGAACACCTGGAAAGAGCTATATCGCTTCGTATATTATAGAGTCCAGAATCGGGAAGAGGCCCAGGATATCACCCAGGAGACCTACGCCAGGGCAATTGCCTATCTGGAAAAGCATCAGCAGCAGATTATTGATTATGGAGGCTACCTTCGAACCATATCCATGAATATTATCAGAGATCAGTGGCGGGCAAAAAAGCGCAGGGGAGCCGGCAGCATTCCCATAGAGGATACAGATCCCATGGAGCTTGCGGTGGAGGATTTTACAGATTTGGTCAATGACCGTTCCATGGTAGCAGAAGCCTTGGAACATTTGACGCCGGAGCAGCGAAGGGTAATTGAGCTTCGGATCATCAAAGGTTATACCGTGGCAGAAACAGCCCGGGTCCTCAGGCGTAAGGAAGGAGCCATCCGTGTGCTTCAGTATCGTGCGATCCATGCACTGGCTGACATTCTTGAGGCTATGAACAGATAATTGATAAATGACAGGAGGAGAGAAGATTGAAAAATGAAGAAAAGAAGCTTTCTCGTTATATAGACAGCCTAAATGCAGGAAGAAAGCCTGTGGAACATACAAGACCGACTGATGAAGAGTATGAGAGATTACTGGAGACAGTCAGACAGGTTCGGCTGTTGAAGGAACCTGAATATCCGGGGGAAGAATATCCCATGCATTTGGCAGAAGCCTTGCTTGCAGGGAAAACCATTAAGAAAGCAAATACGCATCTGATCAGGAAGCTTGTCTTTGCTGGCACCCTTGTCGCTGCCGCTGCGGTACTTTTATTTACGGTACCTAAATATGTTATGCCGCATAGCAACAGCAATATTGTGTATGCTATGGAGAAGGCATTTGATGAGGTTAGGGCTTATCATGGCGTGATTGAGGTGATTGAAAAAAATGAGCTGGGGGAGACAATGATCCAGGCAACAAGAGAGGTCTGGGCGGATGAAGCCGGCAATTATTATGTTAAGGAGCTGCTAGGCTCTGCTGCGGGTATGATTACGGTTAATAACGGGGACAGGAAGTGGCAGCTTCGACCGGAGGAGCAGACCGCCTACTTATATGCCACGATCCCGGATCCTTACCGATTTACCTTTGAACTAGGTCAGGAAATTGAAGAGGTAAAAGCAGCGCAGATGGTTAAAGCAGCCGGTACAGATACGGTTGCCGGAAGAAAAGCCTCTATTCTTGAGATAACTCCTGATGGTGGGGACAGCTACCGTCTATGGATTGACCAGAAGACCAAGCTCCCCTTAAGAAGAGAATCTGCCATGCAGAATGCAATTCAATATACCGTTACCTATTCCTCCATTGAGTTTATGGATCAGATACCGGCAGAATACATGCAGTATCAGTTACCGAAGGGCTATCAGGAAGCAGACCTTGTTTCAGAGCAGCTTGTAAGCACCCTGGAGGAGGCAGAGAACTTCGTAGGTTTCAGCCTACTTATGGCAAAGGAGCTTCCTAAAGGCTATGGCTTGATTAAGCTTGCTGTAAGCAAGGATCAGACAGCAGTAAGCCTATACTACAGCCGTGAGGATGAGGGTAAGACGGTAGTAGTAAAACAGTCCAGGGCTACAGGAGACCTTAAGCCTGCTGCAGCAGCAGTTCTTGCTAGGGTAGGGGCTTCTACAGCTGAAGTAATTATTAATCCTACGGCGAATTCCATCCGCTGGCAGGAGGAAGGAAGGGAGTATACCGTACTTGGGGAGGCTGCCCTTGCGGAGCTGACATCCTTTGTTAAGGCATTTACAAAGGGTGAGGTCATTCTTCCTGCAAGGCTCCTTGAAAGCGGGCAGGAGAAACAGGCAGAGGACAAGAGCTCTGATGTGAATACTGACCCGGACGCGAATATAGACCCGGATGTAAATACTGACCAAGAACCCCAGGTAGCAGTCCCCGTGGATCTGGAGGCTGTGGAGAACGAGCAGAAGAGTGTGGATGCCGGCCATTCACCCTGGAAGCTTGACCCCGTATATGTAAGCCAGGTATTTGCCAGCCTGCTCCTCTCACCGGAGGGTATCGTGGGTGATTATCCCATAGCCTATGAGGATATCAGCATTATTCAAAATGATGGTGTGACAGCGGTTGCTCAGATTAATGATGATGCTTCCATTGCAGCCAAGGTATATCTGAAACGACTGCTTCGACAGGACGAAAGCGGAATTTGGACGGTGATAGGCTACGATAAAAGAAAGAAGTGAGAATAATTTCTCAGGAAATGCTAAAACTTCCTACTAAGAGATAATTTTGCATAATCCAGACTTTGAGGTAAGGCATGCTGACAAAACTATTTTCACAACATAAGCAAAGGATCCTTTACGGCTTTTTCGGAGGATGCACAACCCTGGTCAATCTGGCGGCTTACTATATCCTATCAAGGCTGTATGGACTTGGAATTATGACCAGCACCCTGATTGCCTGGTTGGCTGCGGTGATCTTTGCTTATATTGCGAATCGGAAGCTGGTGTTTCGGAGCCAGAACACCAG
>JAJUHH010000356.1 GCA_029267975.1 Clostridiales bacterium | reverse complement strand
TTCTCTTCATGAATTAATCCTCTTTCCGTGAAGAATAATGGTGTGCCTGTTCCAGCATCATATCCTTTACCTTCATCAGACGAACCTGGGTACTGCGTTCATTTTCATCCAGCTTCATCTTAATATATTTGATATTATCTCTAAGTTCAGGAATCATAACATGCTCAAGAGCATTTACTCTTCTTCTGGTCTTCTCGATTTCAGCAGCCATCAGCTGGCAGGACTTTTCAATCTGTGCCAGTTTAAGCATATCCGGCAGGATATCCTGCAGGGATTTAACCGCATCATCCAGATCGCTGGAGGTAAATGCAAAGCCGTAGGGATAGATGTCATTCACATTGGGAGTCTTTGTCTTATAATCGAACTGCGGAATCTCAACACTCATAACATTACGCTTATCGGTCTCCAGATACACCTCTTGCTTTGGAACCATCAATGCGACATTTAATACCTCATCCGGCATAGCTGAACGGGCCAGAACAAAGTTTTTATTCGCATCGGATATTCCCTGTTCAACTTTTTCACGAAGGGCTTTATTCTCCCTTACCAAGTCCAGAAACTGCCGCATCAGCTCATCCCGCTTATCCTTTAATAGCTTGTGTCCGCGGGTTGCAGTGGCCAGCTTCTTCTTCAGCCTGGTTAATTCCATTCGTGTCGGATTCACATGTGCCTTAGCCAAAGAAAAGCACCTCCTTATACATTACCGTAATACTGATCCAGTAATTCGTCCTTTATTCTCTTAAGCTCGGTTCTGGGCAGAATGGATAAGAGCTTCCAGCCAAGATTAAGTGTCTCCTCAATATCACGATCTGTATGATAACCCTGAGATACATATTCTCTTTCAAAAGCATCCGCGAACTTTGCATAAAGCTTATCAATATCGGTCAGCGCCGCTTCACCAAGCACCACCATAAGTTCCTTCGCTTCCTTACCTCTTGCATAAGCGGCAAAGATCTGGTTCATGGTATTGGCATGATCCTTACGGGTCTTGCCCTCTCCGATACCCTTATCCTTCAGACGGGACAGGGACGGAAGAACATCAATGGGTGGCTGAATACTCTGACGATACAACTCACGGCTTAGGATGATCTGACCTTCCGTAATATATCCGGTTAAGTCAGGAATCGGATGTGTTTTATCATCTTCAGGCATGGTTAAGATGGGGATCATGGTAATTGATCCGGGTTTGCCCTTCTTACGGCCTGCTCTTTCATAAAGGGTTGCAAGGTCAGTATACATATAACCAGGATAACCACGGCGTCCGGGAACCTCCTTACGGGCTGCGGATACCTCACGCAGTGAGTCTGCATAGTTTGTAATATCTGTCAGGATAACAAGTACGTGCATATCCTTTTCAAATGCCAGATATTCTGCAGCGGTCAGCGCCATACGAGGGGTTGAGATACGTTCTACCGCAGGATCGTTCGCCAGGTTAACAAACATTACGGTACGATCAATCGCTCCGGTCTCACGGAAGCTCTCTGTAAAGAAGTTAGCTTCCTCAAAGGTGATTCCCATGGCTGCAAATACAACCGCGAAGGGTTCACTGGTTCCACGTACCTTTGCCTGACGGGCAATCTGTGCCGCAAGCTCTGCATGGGGAAGACCACTTGCTGAAAAGATGGGCAGCTTCTGACCACGTACCAGGGTATTCAGTCCGTCAATCGCTGATACACCGGTCTGGATAAACTCTTGAGGATAATTTCTGGCAGCTGGATTCATAGGCAAGCCGTTGATATCCAGTCTTTTCTCCGGTAAGATTTCCGGACCGCCGTCAATAGGACGACCCAAACCGTCGAATACACGGCTTAACATATCTTCACTTACACCCAGCTCCATGGAACGACCTAAAAATCGTACCTTACTGCTTGCCAGGTTGATACCTGCAGAGCTTTCAAATAACTGTACCAGGGCATTGCTGCCATCGATTTCAAGTACACGGCAGCGACGCTTCTCACCACTAACCAGCTCAATCTCTGCCAGTTCATCAAAAGAAACATTTTCAACACCCTGTACTAACATAAGAGGACCTGCTACCTCTTGAATGGTTCTATATTCCTTTGGCATTAGGCTTCCTCCTTCTTATTCACTAATTCCTCAATTTCCTTCTGGAGCTTTTGAAGAATTACTTCATATTCCGCATCAATCTTATCCTTGCTAACATATTTAAAACGTCCGATGGACTCTCTGACAGCCAGCTTCACAAGAGCCTCAATGGATACGCCCTTATCCAGTGCCTCCAGAGAGAAATCATAATAATGAAGCACCAGCTCCATCATAAGGAACTGCTTATGAAGTTCGGTATAGGTATCGACCTCATGGAAGGCGTCCTGATGTAGGAAGTCCTCACGAATGGACCTTGCTGCCTCCAGCTTTAAGCGGTCGGGAGCAGAAAGGGCATCCATACCAACCAGCTTTACGATCTCATCCAGTTCCGCTTCGTCATTTAATAATTTCATAAGACGGTTTTTGTTATCAGACCATCTCTCATCTACATTGCCGTTAAACCATTTTCCCAGATTGTATAAGGAATAACTGGTCAGCCAGTTAATTGCCGGGAAATGTCTTCTATAGGCCAGGTTTGCATCCAGACTCCAGAATACCTTTACGATACGCAGGGTCGCCTGGGATACCGGCTCAGAAATATCACCACCGGGCGGTGATACGGCACCAATTGCAGAAAGAGCTCCTTCTCTGCCATCCTTACCTAAAGCGATCACACGGCCCGCACGCTCATAGAACTGAGCCAGACGACTGGCAAGGTAAGCAGGGTAACCCTCTTCACCGGGCATTTCCTCAAGTCGTCCGGACATTTCACGAAGAGCTTCAGCCCAACGGGAGGTGGAGTCCGCCATAAGTGCTACGGAATAGCCCATATCACGGAAGTATTCCGCTATGGTAATACCTACATAGATGGATGCCTCACGGGCAGCCACGGGCATGTCGGAGGTATTTGCGATCAGTACGGTTCGTTCCATCAGGGACTTACCGGTCTTAGGATCCTTTAATTCCGGGAATTCATTCAATACGTCGGTCATTTCGTTACCGCGCTCGCCGCAGCCGATGTATACCACGATATCTGCTTCTGCCCATTTTGCCAGCTGATGCTGAACAACTGTCTTACCGCTTCCGAAAGGACCCGGAACAGCTGCAACACCGCCCTTGGCAATGGGAAAGAGGGTATCGATGACACGTTGACCTGTTACCAGAGGCTTATCCGGGGAGAGCTTTTGCTGATAAGGGCGTCCCACACGGACCGGCCATTTCTGCATTAAGGTGATATTCTCCTTACTGCCGTCAGCCTTAAGCACGACTGCAACCGTATCGGTTACTGTATAATCCCCTTCTTTGATAAATTCAATGGTGCCCTGAACACCGTAAGGCAACATAATTTTCTGTACCACAATCTCGGTTTCTGCAACTGTTCCGATAATATCACCGGCTTCCACTGCATCTCCTACTTTTACTGTAGGTACAAAATGCCATTTCTTACTTCTGCTTAGTGACGGTATCTCCACGCCTCGCTTTAGGTTGGTACCGGTGCTTTCCATGATATCAACCAAAGGACGCT
>JAJUHH010000355.1 GCA_029267975.1 Clostridiales bacterium | reverse complement strand
CTTGCCATGCGCTCACCCACACTGCTTTTACCTGATCCCATAAATCCAATTAATATGATATTATGCTTCATATGCTTCTATCCTTATCTATCTTACAGATGCTTTCGTCCACATATCATTTACTACATGGAGAATCTACCGCTAAACCTATCTTATTATAACTATCTGATTATACTTATCTCATTATAATAATCTCATTATAATAATTTCACTATAAAAATCTTACTATACTTATCCCTCTATACTTATCTCGGATGTTAATCCTGTTTTATCTTACCACTAGCCAGATCCTTCCGATAAAAATAGAGTACGATGCGTTCCAGCTTTCTTTTTAATACAATCTGTATCTCTTCCTTTGGATGGATTGGCTTTACCAGATAGGTCATCATTCCGATTCTGTTGGCCCCGTAGACATCCGTGAACAATTGGTCTCCGATAAAAACCGTATTGTCTATGCGGGTTCCCATCATTTTCGTGGCCTTAATATAGTTCTTTATCGCAGGCTTTTGCGCTTTAAATATATAATTCGTCCCGATTTTTTCATTAAAACGGCTGACTCTGGCATCACTGTTATTGGAGATCAAACAGGTCTGAAAACCAATCTGCTTTAAACGCTCAAAAAGCTTGATCGCTTGTTCATCCGCATCTGCTCCATGCCTTACCAAGGTATTATCGATATCAAATAATATTCCTCTGTAGCCCTCTTTATAAAGTGCTTCATAATCAATGGTATAGGTTGAATCTGCCAGTCTTTTTGGATAAAATCTACGAAGCATAAATTCTCCTCTGTTTTAATAATCTACTTTAATTATATTCTGTCATGGGCATATTGTTATATGCTTGATATTGATTTGCTTACCTTAGGTATTCTGCGCTGAATTTTATATTTCATCCCTTATATAGGGTTAATTATAGCAAGGCATGAAAGCAAGCACAAGTGTAATCTCAACTGAGATTCTCATTTTCTGCGGAGACTAATGTACATGAAACCTGCCAATGCAAAGAGACTGCTGCATAACATACGATGTAATGCAACAGTCTCTTTCCTTAAATTCCGGATATATTTAATTGAATAGTTAACTTGCTTATCTGGCTTTCCTTACCAGCTCAAAGTAAGTACCTCCACCAATGAAGATCAACGTATTCTCATCCTTAATCAGGAAGGTGCAGCCTTTTCCCTCAGAATCAGTAACCACAACCTGGGTTACTGGATCAGCAGTAATGCCTAAGCTGTCAAAGGTCATCCGATAGTTGCTGATAAAATCACTGGCAGATAACTCAGTAGTTTCGTAAGTAGGGTTCTGGGCAGTCTCCTCCAGATAGGATGGATCATCGCCAAAGCAGGTGGCACTGTCTGACGTAAAGCTTAATTCTCTGCCGATCAGCTCTTCTGCAGTCTCCTTAGAATAGGTTCCCACTGACCCAAATGCTGCTACCCGGTTAATTACCCAATCCCCAAAGTATCCTTCCCCCTTCTGGGGCCCAGCTGAGTCATTGGAGAGCAAAAGCTCTGCCTGCTCCTTTGATAGGAGGTAAACAGCGAATACAGTCTTAGAACTGCTGTCATAAAATACGGACAGATAATAGTCCTCATAAGGATAAATTGCATTCCCGTTGTTATCCTTTTGTGCATCACCAAAGACACTCTGAAAGCTGATGATATTATCTCCGACTTTGGCACCATTAAAATCAATGGCCGAATTAGCGGTATAGACTTGATTCGTAAGACCATTCTCATCAAACCAGGTTCTAATTCCCAAATTTGCATATTCAACGCCGCCTTCATCCACACCTGCATCAGGCTTTCCAAGCTTCTCAGTCAGCTCCTCCTGACTTATGCCGATCAGTTCTGTCAGGGAAATAAGCGTATTCCATTCTGTAGTTTCCTCCTTCGCAGGGGAGTCTGTTGCTGTCTGTGTGGGGGCAGCCGTTACACTTGTCTCTGTATTGCTGTCTTTATCTTTTCCTGCATCGCTGATATCCTCTACCTGATCCCCGGCAGTTTCTTGATTCACCTTATTGCAGCCGGTTAGGCCGATAAAGGCCAGCGTAAGTATAAGTACTATCGTTAGCAGAGTGTTTGGCCACTTTCCCTTTTTATATTTCGCTATCATGATAATTCTCCTTTTATAGTTTGCCTTATGCTTCCACAGTCCGGCAGTTGCCGGTATAAAGTTCGATTCTGATAATAATTTAATCAGCCTTATTACGGTACTTCCATACTCCTGATACTCTTCCTCCCTGAGATAGCTCAAGGCCTCTGCATCACAGGAGATCTCACAATCCTCATGGATCTTGCTAAATGCGTACCAAATTAGCGGATTGAAAAAATAAATAATCTGTAACAAGGTTAAAACCCAGTTCACAATAATATCTTTTCTCTTGTAATGTGACAATTCGTGTAGAAACACGTACTTTATCTCCTGATCACTCAGGTGACTCAGATATGCCTCTGATATGAGAATTTTGGTCCGAAAGGAAGAGTAAAGGGAAGGAATTCTTGGTCTTCTTGTGGTGTATAATGCGATACTCCTCCTTATTCCCATGATGCGCTGGCACTCCTCAAGAATGTCATTTATTCTGGGATCATGGCAGGGCTTATAATTTCTTTTTACCTTAAGCGCAAAAATGATATTTATGTATGCGGTATATGTAGCCAGTAAAAGCATGCCTGACAGCCATAAAATTGCTGCCACCTTCATAAGTGATACTGATTTTGACTGCCCTGTACCAGCAATATTTGTTGAAGCATTCGCTTGAGGAGGTACATTTGCAGCCGCTCCGTCTGCTGCTTTTGAACCGGAGGTCATACCGCTACCATTTTCATTGGACTTACCTGTGATGTTCGTTGAACCGCTGAATGAAATGCCTGTGTTTGCAGTCCCTGCAGTCAAATTGAAGGAATTGTTTCCCCCTGCAGTGATCGCTTCTACCGGCAAATTCAGTTCCTCTGCCCCCATATAAACCAAATTAAGTACACTCAGGGAGCTTTGCGGTGTAAATGGTATCAGTAGCCGAACCAGTAGCAAAATCCAGATATAATAATGCCACTTTGGGCTGATCAAAGAGCGAAATGCCTTCTTGATCAACAGGATAAGGACAATCATGATACTGGAAATAGCTCCAAGATACAAAACTTCTTGAAAAATCCTTGATAAAATAATCATACCCCCTTACTTACCGGCCTTCTTTGATTTCAGCAAGTCCTCCAGCTCCTTGATTTCTTGCTCCGATAGCTTCTTGTCTTCAATAAAATTCGAGATCAACAGATTAAGGGAGCCATCAAAGCATTTTTCAAGAAAGGTTCTGGTCTCTTCCTTCACACATTCTGATTCACTTACTGCCGCATAATAGGAGTAATAAGTGTTCTCTTTCTTCGCTATCACTGCACCCTTTGAAACCAGTCTCCTGATTAAGGTATGGATCGTCTTTGGATTCCAACCGGTTACAGCCTCCAACTCTTCTACGATCTCACTCCCCAGCCTGGGTGACTTTTTCCATAAAACCTTCATAACTTTCCATTCAGAATCTGATATATTGTTCATGGTATTCTTCCTTTCGCAATATAATGT
>JAJUHH010000354.1 GCA_029267975.1 Clostridiales bacterium | reverse complement strand
GGAGCAAATTGGTAACACCATATCAATAAATCCAGGTAGTGGAAAGTCGCTTCATGCAGTTATCTGTGAAATTAATGAAGTAGGAAAAATAATCAGTATCACTCATACATTGTATGGTAAAGTAAATTATAGTAATCTCCACTGAATACCTTCGTACTGCCCTTTGTAATAGTTATTTATAAACTTCTTGCATAAGGAAAATGCATACAGATATAGTTCGCTGTAATATTTTATATATAATTTTTCCATCTGATCATTTTTCACATCGACACCCCTTTCTCTATATAAACGATGATTCAGGATATAGGTTACACTTTTATTTTCTAATTTGTGAAATTTTAATATGATACTTCTTGTACTAATAATAAACTAGAGCAATTATAACAACAACTTACTTTTTGGGAAGAGCTTTTATTGTATCGGAAATTTGAAGATTTCCATACAAAAAATGCGGATTCCATTGAATCCGCAAAAATCGTATAATAAGCACGGGGGATATCGTTCTTATACTCGCATCACGCCCTGCTTAGCAATATTGATATCTAAAGGTATAATTCCGGCTTGCAGCCATTCCTCTTTTAATGCCTCTATTTCTTGGCCATTTGTTAATAAGGCGATACCACAATCTCCACCACCTGCACCGGAGAATTTCCCAGAGCCGTATTTGTTCGCTAACTGGCATAAGTCTTTGATTTCCTTTGTCTCTAACTGCTCGCCGGTAATGCTGCTGAGATATTGCAATGCCATTCTATTCTTTTGGATTGCTTGGAGTATCCCAGCTTCATGCCCCAATTGGCATGCTCTGATAAACTCCTCCACAGCCACCTTACTTTGATCTAAAAACACTTGATACTCTTTTGCATTTCTCCTTTGAAATGCTTCTATTTTATCCACTAAGGGCGAAGTCTTCGCGGAATGCTTCGTCCAGCCTGCCATTAATTTAATATTCAAAGGCGGTACGATACCTTCAATACGTAGGCCAGGCCAGGGTATTGTGATCAGATTAAGGATACTTTGATCTTGAGCATAAAGCTTAGGGATCAGCCAGTCCACATCGTATCGATAATAACAGAGCCAACCACCATATACGGAGGCTGCAATATCAGCCCCAGAACCATTCCCCTGGGTCTTCAAATGAGCTATGCAGGATAGCTTATAAAGCTTTAAGTATTCATCATCTATTTTCTCACCATGCAGCGCTAAAATAGCACTGATCACTCCCACTACGATTGCCGCACTGGAACCGAGACCATACTTCCAGCCGGTTACCTTGTCATTTAGCCCATTCTTTATTTGAAGATGAAAGGGAGAAATCCTTATTGATTTTTCTTTTAAATATTGACAGGCTATGGTGATAGCCTCCTTCATAAAGGAATGTTCTTGTCCTTCCAGACCGATTATCGCCCCATGCTGATCAAAGCTCCAGGTAAGTTCAGGAATTTTTGAATTATTATCTGAGATCTTAAAGCTATTCGCTTGCTTGATATTTATTGTAATATAGCGATCAACTGCAGCAACGATGGCCGGATAAGCGGACGTTAATACCGCATATTCTCCGGCAATCATCAGCTTTCCAGGCACCTTTATTGTTAAACTTGTGTTATTCATTCCATTTTCCATCCAATGTTCCTATATTAAAACAGTACAATCTGATCGAAATCACATAGAATTTATTTTAATGCATTCACCAGCCATGGCGCTGCGTACAAAATCATAAATAAAACCCCGTAATTTACACCCAATTGATGCAATAGCCCTGATACAAGGCCTATGAGCAGGACACCTGCTATATTAATGAAGCCACCATCCATGTAAGCCAATAAGAACACCAGGCTTAGAAATAGTCCTAAGATGGCTTCATGAGGTATTTTTTCCATAACAAAAAGGCAGATATTTCTGGAGAATTTCACTGCGATAAAATAGGTAAAAACAGAAGCGATGCCTGCTCCGATGATTGTTGCCCAGATAAAATCACCCTGGGTTAGTACATGATGCATATTGTGTTCCAAATTAAATACCGGCTCTGCATTAAACAAGGGATTGGCAGGTCCTATGGCCACCGGGGATAAGGGAATACCAAGGGCGATCAGTGGGATGAGTGTCCCTGCAATATAAGTGGCTTGCGCCAATGCTTCCATACAGGCAACCGCTAAGGACGCCTTCTTAATGGGGTCTTTGGTTCTACCGGCAAATAACTCACCAAAGAATATCGTAAGACCTACAGGACTTAGCATAAATACAATACTGCCGATCAAGGATGCCACAGCGCAGTACCCAAGCTCTCTTCCTGATAATATTTTAAATGGATTGGGCAAGCCCTCCATTGCTACTTCTTTTTTTAAAGTGATCACCTTTTTATGATAGGTGGTCCTTTCCTTTCTTTTATCTTTGTTCAGTAGTTCAAATAAGCTCAAAATCGCCGGTCCGATTGTGATCGCAAGAAAAAATGAGGTAAATACATTCACTCCCTGCTCCACTGCACCAATCTCCCAATACAAATATCTCAAGCCTTGAATTAACAGGGCGAAGGGCAGGATAGCAAGAAGGGAAAGCCATCGATGCCTGCTCATCAAGGCTAATACTATGGCACCAAAAAAGAATACCATATCCCCATATTCCGTAATAAGATTGGCAAAGGGTACTAAGGCATTGGCTAATATTAAACTAAGCGGAATTGAAACCAGGTTGCCAATGATTGCTCCGGAGGCAATCTTACGAATACTTACATCGGTCAATCCCTCTCTTTTTAGTAACTGCGCATAACCGACCATGGGGGTGGACATGACACCAGCCGGTATTCCCGCAACTGAGATCGGTACGGCATCAATTAGCTTGCTTGCTACAATAGCAGACATAAAAAAAGCTAATACAACCACTGGTTCTATCCCTGCTAATGCCATTATTAAGGTAATAGGAGAAATCGTTGCTGTCTCATCCGCTCCCGGAGTTGCACCGATTATGGTATATAACACTGCTGCTATGGTTGCAGCAATTATCATCTGTATTAAGACCATTGTGTCCATATTGAAACCCCTATTTTTCTTCTATGAATTCCCTCTTAGGTTCGATTAAGAAACTGGAGATAATAAAACCCACAATAGCGCCGGCTAAACCAAACAGTAAGGGCTTATAGGAGTCATTGGGGGATAGATAATATCCGCAGAAGGTTGTAAGGATGCTTATGACTAACGCCTTAACCAAATCCCTTATATTAACAAGGTCTTCCCATATCTCAATGTTATTCTCTGAAGATTTCAGATCATTTCCTGCAAAGGCTATATCCCCATGAATACTTCTACTACTATTGTTGCTAGTTCCTCTATTGTCTTCGTGGCTTTTGCTATGTTTCTTCATCATATAGTGCCCTGCCTTCTGTACCGCTTCCTGCTCTGATATCTGTTAACTGATATCTATTATCTGCTATCATATCTGTTATCTTATCTCTAAACTTATTTCTGTTATCTTATCCCTATACTTAAATGCTTCTTAACAACCGTTTCACTTTTCCACTATCCTAACGCTACTCCAAGCTCAACTATCTTCTAATCCTTACAGGTACTTTACCCCTTCTCCAGGATAACAAGGGATTACAGCATG
>JAJUHH010000353.1 GCA_029267975.1 Clostridiales bacterium | reverse complement strand
ATTAAGGTTTCTAGGTCATAATCTGATCGGGTGATATGATGTCCGCCTCCGAAGTTAATCCACTTCATCTGATGCATAAAGCTACCGAACTTCTCTTCCACCACCTCCAGGGTACGCTTCAGAACATCGGAGTTTTGCTCACACATGGTGTGAAAATGAAGGCCTTCTATTCCACTAAGATCCGCAGCTTTCAGCTTGTCTAAGGTGATCCCAAAGCGGGAATTCCGGGCACAGGGATCATACATACTGGTCTCGATTTCTGAATATTCCGGGTTGATTCGTAAACCACAGGAAACTCTTTTCCCAGAAGCAGCTATCTTCTCCTTATATTTCTCCCATTGAGGGATGGAATTAAACACAATATGATCGCATAGGCTTAGAATCTCATCAAACTCATCTTCCTTATAGGCCGGTGAGAAGATATGGACTTCTTTTCCCATTTCCTCATGTCCCAGCTTTGCCTCAAATAAAGAGCTTGCTGTTGTGCCGCTTAAATAGCTGCCAAGGAGCGGATAGCTTGCATACATGGAAAAGGCTTTCTGAGCTAATAATATCTCACATCCGGTTTGGTCCATCACTGCTTTGAGGGTCTCCAGGTTTTTACGAAGTAACGCTTCTTCCACTACATAAGAGGGGGTAGGTATATGATTGTATCCCATGTATCTTTGCTCCTTTTATATCTAAGTACCCTATTGTTTTATAAGGAAGTATTAATCTACCATCTCAGGGTTAAAGCTTTCCTTCCAGGGCAAACCGCAGCGATTCAATTCATCCATGAAGGGATCCGGATCAAACTCTTCCACATTGAATACACCCGGCTTCTTCCAGATACCTTTTAAGACCATCATGGCACCGATCATGGCCGGTACACCGGTGGTATAAGAGATTGCCTGGGAGCCAACTTCCCGGTAGCATTCCTCATGATCGCAGACATTGTATACGTAATATTTTACTTCCCTGCCATCCTTAACACCGGTATAGATACAACCGATATTGGTCTTACCCTTGGTCCTAGGTCCTAAGGAAGCCGGATCCGGCAGTACTGCTTTTAAAAACTGCAGGGGCACGATCTTATGTCCTTCATAATCAATTGGCTCAATGGAGGTCATACCAACGTTCTCAAGAACCCGCAGGTGGGTCAGGTAACGCTCGGAGAAAGTCATAAAGAAGCGAATTCTCTTAATACCGGGAATATTGATTGCAAGGGATTCCATCTCTTCATGATGCAGCAGGTACATATCCTTGGGGCCGATCTCAGGGAAATTATATACTCTCTTAATCTCCAAGGGCTCTGTTTCATGGAACTGGCCATTCTCAAAATAAGAACCATTAGCAGTAATCTCTCTGATATTGATCTCCGGATTGAAGTTGGTAGCAAAAGGATAACCGTGATCACCGGCATTGGCATCCAGAATATCAATGGTATGGATCTCATCAAAATAATGCTTTAAGGCGTATGCGGAGAATACACCGGTTACACCGGGATCAAAGCCACAGCCCAGTACTGCTGTAATTCCAGCCTCCTTAAACTTATCCCGGTAAGCCCACTGCCACTTGTACTCAAACTTAGCTGTATCCTTAGGCTCATAATTGGCAGTATCCAGGTAGTCTACCTTGGTTGCCAGGCAGGCATCCATGATGGACAGATCCTGATAAGGGAGTGCTACGTTAATAACAATATCCGGACCAAACTCATTGATCAGGGCAATGACTTCCTCAGTATGATCGGCATCTACCTGTGCGGTTGTTACCTTGGTCTTATAGCCCTTAGCCTCTACCTGGGCCTTATAGGCGTCACATTTTGACTTGGTTCTGCTGGCGATACAGATCTCCTCAAAAACATCGCTGTTCTGGCAGCATTTATGAATTACTACACCGGCTACTCCTCCGGCACCAATGATTAACGCTTTGCTCATAGTGAACCTCTCCTTTAACCCTAATATTCTCGTGTGAAAATGATATAAATGATGCTATATATCACATGAAGCCCAAATCTTTTTTGTGCTTCATGCAGCAACCATTATTCTACAGCTGTAGCAATAGCTCGCGAAGGAGCTTACAAGCCAGTGCTGTGGAAGCACCGCTTTGGTCATAGATGGGGGACAATTCGTTCATATCCATTGCAACGATCTCTAACTGATAGACCTTATTCAGCCCGCCCATCAATTCCATAAAGGTAATGCCTCCAGCTTCCGGTGTTCCGGTACCGGGAAAGACGGATGGATCCAGTACATCCAGATCTATGGTAAGATAAACCGGTTTACCCCGCAGGAGTTCCACTACCTGCTCCAGGCGGTCCAGATTAAACTTCTGGGTAAATACATGATCCTTGGCCCATAAGAACTCTTCCCTGTCCCCGCTGCGGATACCGAACTGATAGATGCGGTCATCTCCAACGATTTCGTGGCAGCGTCTCATGACACTTGCGTGGGACAGCTTTTCTCCCAGATAATCGTCACGCAGGTCAGCGTGGGCATCAAAATGTATAATGTGCAGATCCGGGTAGCGCTTGGCAACTGCCCGTACACTGCCTAAGGTTACCAGATGCTCCCCGCCGATCATAAGGGGTTTCTTCCCGTCCTTAATAATCTGCTCGGTCATGCTTTCAATGGTTGTAAGCACCCGCTCGGTATTGCCAAAGCCAAATTCCAGATCACCGGCATCAAAGACCTTACGGTCCAGCAGGTCCTTATCCAAATAAGGACTGTAGGTCTCTATGCCATAGCTTTCATTGCGGATTGCAGCACTGGCAAAGCGGGTACCTGGGCGATAAGAAGTGGTACCGTCAAAGGGGGCACCGAATAATACAATATCACTGTCTTCATATTCGTGATCACAGGCAATAAAGGTATGGATATTCCTATTCATCTTCATTTAACTGCTCCTTTACATAATTGGGAAGTGCAAAGGCTCCTCTATGCAGCTTCGTATTATAGTATCGGGTCTTTATCCCCAGTGCATTCCAGGCATCCTCCTGTAAATCCTCTATGGGGTCATAATGCTTGGAAGCATAGCCAAAGAGCCAATGACCGGAGGGATAGGTAGGAATGTGTGCCTGATATACCTTTGCAATGGGAAAGGTTTCTTTGATTCTCTGATGTGCCCGCTTCATGGCATCCACATAGGCATCGTAATAAGTGCTTTCATGCTGATTCACCAGGATACCCTTCTCAGTCAGGGCATGATAGCAATTTCCATAAAACTCTTTCGTAAATAATCCCTCTCCGGGTCCAAAGGGATCCGTGGAATCGACTAGGATCAGATCATAGGCATTGACCTTGCGTCTGACAAACTTTAAGCCATCCTCATAGTAAATATGCACCCGAGGATCAGTCAGGCAGCTGGCAGTCTGAGGCAGAAATTCCTTGCAGGCTACTACCACTGCCTGATCGATCTCCACCATATCAATGCCTTCAATTCCCGGATATCTGGTAAGCTCTCTGATGGCACCTCCGTCACCTGCACCGATGACAAGTACCTTCCTAATCTCCAAATTGGTGGCCATAGGGACATGTACGATCATGTCATGATAAATAAACTCGTCCTTCTCGGTTACCATCAAACATCCGTCCAGGATTAAGGTACGACCATATTCAT
>JAJUHH010000352.1 GCA_029267975.1 Clostridiales bacterium | reverse complement strand
GGCAGGCAACTCAGTTATTTCCAACTTTACCTTTGCAACAAAGGATGCGGACCAGGTGACCGCAGCGGAAGAATTGCTGGATGATTTTCTTTATGAGCACATGAAGAATGAAGAGCTTTATAATGTCAGCAGCATGACACAGCTATTAGAAACCATAAATGAAATGACAACCATGCTTTCCTCCGTACTGGGCGGTATTGCAGGGATTTCCCTCCTGGTAGCCGGTATTGGTATTATGAATATCATGTTGGTATCAGTCGTTGAAAGAACCAAGGAAATCGGTATCAGAAAATCACTGGGTGCAAAGCGGCGGGATATCATGGGGCAATTTGTTCTGGAAGCCGTGATGATCAGTACCATTGGTGGTATCATCGGTATCATTATCGGGACCTTGGCATGCAGAACCCTGGGGAATAGCTTTGGTATCGAGGCTTCACCCACAAGCGGTGCAATTTTACTGGCCTTTTGTGTTTCAGCAGGCATCGGAATCGGCTTTGGCTATATGCCTGCAACCAGGGCGGCCAAACTTAACCCCATTGACGCCTTAAGAAGTGAATAGGGGAATAGCAAGCGATGATTAAGAGATTGAAATCAGAGATAAAAATAAGAGACTAAAATAAGAGATTAAAATAAGGAATTAAGGGTGGGATTCAATGCAGAGTTCCACCCTTATTTTATTTGAGATGACATATGATCTGATTAGGATATTAAATACAGGATTGCTTCATTTACAATATTCTCTATTGATTATACTAATTATGAGAAAATAGGGTAACTTTCTTTACTAATTTCACAAAATGTTGTATAATGTAGAAAAAAATAGAATCATGTAATCAACATTGGTAAATATAGGAGGAAACCAGATGTTTAAATCCCTAACGAGCAAAGTATTGACGCTGATTATAGCACTAATCGCTTTATGCTCCATATCTCTGATCGGTGTTTCTTATTATGAGATATATCAGTCAACAACACAACAGATGAAACATGATGGCACAGCTCTGATCAAAACAATTAAAATGGATATTCTCAAAGAAGAAATTGCTGATATAAAGCAGCTTCATGAGGAGTTTAAGGTGATTGCTTCTGTTAGTGAGGGTAATCTGGAGTATATTTCCCTATCTGATGAGAAGGGAACGATCCTTGTATCGGATGAGATCCTGATCGAGCAGGGAAGCGAGAGCGCTGCAGATGCGATCTCCTCTGCGACCTCCCAGGGGGATGTGCAGAAGGTTATGACTACGCAGCAAACCATGGGACAAATTATCACGACGGCTGAGGGGACCAAGGTATATAACATTTCAACAGATATTACGATTAACGATGAACTATTCGGTGCGCTTAATATTGGTATCTCCCTTGATAATATGTACAAAGAGATATTAAGTTCTTTGTATGAAACCATCATAATAACACTGGTGATCATAGCGATCGCCGTTGCAGCAGGGGTGATTATGTCAAGGCGCATCATCCGCCCCATATCAGTCATGTCCAAGAAACTAAAGAGCTTCGCGGAGGGTGACTTTACAGAAGGCTATCAAACAGACAGAACAGACGAAATCGGAGCTATGGGTACAGCCATGAATCATATGCAGCAAACCTTGCAGAAAATGGTGGGTACCATCAGAACGAATGCGGCACAGGTTGCCGGAAGTTCCCAAGACTTATCCGATGTCTGTAGGGATACAGCCGGTATGGCAGAGGGAATTGCCAAGGCCTCCGGAGAACTGGCCACAGCATCCTCTGACCTTGCAATCAATAGCTCTGAAGGCTTTGATCGCCTGAATGTGCTGGCAGGTGAGATCGACAGGATAGCGCAAAGAGCTGACAGTGTGAGGGACAGCATTGCAGAAACCCAGGAAGCAAACCAGATTGGTATGGACAATATCAAGGAGCTTCAGGCCGCGATTGATGACAATGAGAAGGTTACCTTAAAGATCAAGGACCTTGTTGATGCACTGGGTGCAAAGTCAGAGACCATTACAGAGATTACTTCTGTTATTAAAGGAATATCGGAGCAGACAAAGCTGCTTGCGCTGAATGCTATGATCGAAAGTGCCAGAGCAGGAGAAAGCGGTAAGGGTTTTGCAGTTGTGGCTAAGGAAATAACCAAATTATCAGAGCAGACAGCAAGTTCCATCGTGGGAATTGAAAGCATTATTGATGAGGTAAGCTCAGCAATTATTGAGACCCGGGATTATGTTGATCAGGGTTCTCAGGTATTAATTAAAACTACAACGGTTTCCAAGGATACGAAGGAAGCCTTTCAACGTATCGGCAATTCTATTGTCAAGGTGGTAGATGAGATTCAAGTGATCCTTGACAGTATCAATAAGGTAAATAAGGACAAGAACGAGGTTGTTGGTGCAATAGAGAATATCTCTGCTATCACTGAGGAAGCCACTTCATCCACCCAGGAGATTGCATCTTCTCTGGAACAGCAGCTTACAATGATTGAAAATGCATCCAGTGCTGCAAGACAGCTGCAGGATATCGCCAAAGAACTGGAAGAGCTGATCAATCAGTTCAAGATTTAAAGAATAAGAGGCTGCCTCTAGTAACAAGAAGGAGCAAGTCGCAAGTGCGACTGCTCCTTCTTTCTGTGGTTCAAAATATTAATAAGGTTGATGCCCGGTAATTATTTAATGATTGTTTGACCACCCATATATGGCTGTAATGCAAGCGGAATATTTACGGAGCCGTCTGCATTCAGGTTATTCTCCAGGAAGGCAATCAGCATACGGGGCGGTGCAACAACGGTATTGTTCAGGGTGTGAGCATAGTACTTGCCGCCTTCCCCTACAACACGGATCTTTAAGCGGCGAGCCTGTGCATCTCCTAAGTTGGAGCAGCTACCCACCTCAAAATACTTCTTCTGTCTCGGGGACCATGCTTCAACATCGATGGATTTTACCTTCAGGTCAGCCAGGTCACCGGAGCAGCACTCCAAGGTACGAACCGGGATATCCAGGGTGCGGAAGAGGTCAACTGTATTCTGCCACAGCTTATCAAACCATACCATGCTGTCTTCGGGCTTACATACAACGATCATTTCCTGTTTTTCAAACTGATGGATACGGTAAACGCCTCTTTCCTCCAGGCCATGGGCTCCTTTTTCCTTACGGAAGCAGGGAGAATAGCTGGTCAGTGCATGAGGAAGGGTATCCTCTTGTACTATGGTATCGATATATTTACCGATCATAGAATGCTCGCTGGTACCGATCAGATAGAGGTCTTCCCCTTCGATCTTATACATCATGGCATCCATTTCCGCAAAGCTCATAACACCGGTTACTACCTCGCTGCGGATCATGAAGGGAGGGATACAGTAAGTAAAGCCACGGTCAATCATAAAATCTCTGGCATAGGAGATAACAGCAGAGTGTAGTCTTGCAATATTGCCCATCAGGTAGTAGAAACCATTGCCGGCAACCTTTCTGGCACTTTCCAGATCGATACCGCTTAGTTTTTCCATGATTTCTGTATGATAAGGGATTTCAAAATCGGGCACACGGGGCTCACCGTAACGCTGCACTTCAACATTTTCGCTGTCATCCTTACCAATGGGAACACTGGGATCGATGATATTGGGAATGGTCATCAT
>JAJUHH010000351.1 GCA_029267975.1 Clostridiales bacterium | reverse complement strand
ACATAACCATAGCTCATTGCGATTGCTGCCAGATCCTTCTTCTTAACTTCCTTACCAGCTGCTGCAAATTGAGCAATAGCACCGGTAGGAGTTGCCTTGGAGGACTGACCACCTGTATTGGAGTAAATCTCAGTATCGAATACTAAGATATTAACGTCCTGACCGCTGGCGATTACATGATCCAGACCGCCGAAGCCGATATCATATGCCCAACCGTCACCACCAAAGATCCACTGGGATTTCTTGGATAAGAAATCCTTATCCTTTAAGATATCCTTTGCTTCTGCGCATCCACATGCTTCCAGTGTTCTTACAAGTGCGCTGGTAGCAGCGGAATTTTCACGGCCGTTTTCATAGGTTTCAATATATCTTGCAATTGCAGCCTTCACTTCTTCCTTATCAGTAGATTCTGCTAAAGCTGTAACCTTATCTTTTAATCTGTTTCTGATTGCCTGCTGAGCGAGTGACATACCCAAACCAAACTCTGCATTATCCTCGAATAAGGAGTTAGCCCATGCAGGACCCTGACCCTTCTTGTTTACAGTGTAAGGTGTAGAAGGCATGGAACCACCCCAGATGGAGGAGCAGCCTGTTGCATTGGCAATGTACATTCTATCACCAAACAACTGAGTTACTAACTTAGCATAAGGTGTTTCACCACAACCTGCACAAGCACCGGAGAACTCAAGTAAGGGCTGTTTGAACTGGCTGCCCTTAACAGTTACATCCTTGAATTTCTCTGCAACCTCAGGCTTAGCTTCTAAGCCAAAGCCATAATCAAAGTTCTTCTGCTCATGAAGCTGAGAATCGAGTGAATTCATAACAAGTGCCTTGTTACCCTTCTTGCCAGGGCATACATTTGCACAGGAACCGCATCCGGTACAGTCAAGTACGGATACTGTAATTGCAAACTTCATTCCGGGAAGACCAGTCATATCTGTCAGCTTCATTCCTTCAGGTGCGTTTGCTGCTTCCTCAGCAGTTAATGCTACCGGACGGATTACAGCGTGAGGACATACATAAGAACAGAAGTTACACTGGATACAGTTATCAGGCTGCCAGGTAGGAACATCCACTGCAATACCACGCTTCTCAAATGCTGCAGAACCCTGAGGTAAAGTACCGTTTGCATAATCTACAAATGCAGATACAGGCAGATCATTACCCTGCTGTGCATTTACAGGAGTCAGGATGTTATTTACGAAATCAACAACTTCCTTTCTTCCCTCAGTAACCTTATGTAAGATTTCCTCATCCTCTGCATTCTTCCAGCTCTCAGGAACCTGAATCTCCTTCAGTCCTGTAAGACCACGGTCGATTGCTTCATGATTCATCTTTACTACTGCTTCACCCTTCTTACCATAGGTAGCGGTAGCTGCATCCTTCATGTACTTCACAGCTTCCTCAACCGGAATGATGTTAGCAAGCTTAAAGAATGCCGCCTGAAGGATTGTATTGATACGGCCGCCTAAGCCGATTTCCTTACCGATGCTGATACCATCAATGGTGTAGAACTTGATATTGTGCTCAGCGATGTAGCGCTTAACCTGTCCGGGTAAATGCTTCTCGATCTCTTCCATATCCCAACCGCAGTTAAGTAAGAAGGTACCGCCATCCTTTAATTCCTGAACCATGTTGTACTTTCTTACATAGGAAGGATTATGGCAGGCTACGAAATTTGCCTCGGTAATTAAGTAAGTAGACTTAATGGGCTTCTTACCAAATCTTAAGTGAGACATGGTAACACCGCCAGACTTCTTGGAGTCATAATCAAAGTAAGCCTGTGCATACATATTGGTATGATCGCCAATGATCTTAATGGAGTTCTTGTTGGCACCAACGGTACCGTCTGCACCAAGACCCCAGAACTTGCAGCTGATGGTGCCTTCAGGAGTAGTATTAGGATTCTCAGTAATATCAAGAGATAAGTTAGTAACGTCATCCTTAATACCAATGGTGAAGGTCTTCTTCTCTGTATTCTTGTAAACTGCAATAATCTGTGCAGGTGTAGTATTCTTGGAACCTAAACCGTAACGACCATTGAAGATCGGCACATTAGCAAACTGGCTATCCTTTAATGCTGCAACAACATCCAGATATAAAGGCTCGCCGATTGAGCCCGGCTCCTTGGTTCTGTCAAGAACAGTGATCTTCTTCACGGAAGCAGGAATAGCTTCAATTAGGTGCTTAGCGCTGAAAGGACGATATAAACGAACCTTTACAAGACCAACCTTAGCACCATTCGCATTGAGGTAATCGATAGTCTCTTCAATGGTATCATTTACAGAGCCCATTGCTACGATAATGTGCTCTGCATCTTCAGCACCATAGTAATTGAATAATTTATAATCAGTACCAATCTTAGCGTTAACCTTGTTCATGTATTCTTCTACAACTGCAGGTAAAGCGTCATAGTATGTATTGCAAGCTTCTCTTGCCTGGAAGAATACGTCAGGGTTCTGAGCGGAACCGCGAAGTACAGGATGCTCAGGATTTAAAGCGTTGCGGCGGAATGCATCTACAGCATCCATATCAACCATTTCCTTCAGATCCTCATAATCCCAGGTCTCAATCTTTTGAATTTCATGAGAAGTTCTGAAACCATCGAAGAAATGTAAGAAAGGAACTCTACCCTTAATTGCAGCCAAATGAGCAACTGCACCTAAATCCATAACTTCCTGAGGATTGCTGCTTGCCAGGAATGCAAAACCAGTCTGACGGCATGCATAAATATCAGAATGATCACCGAAAATGGATAAAGCATGGCTCGCTACAGCACGGGCGGAAACGTTGATAACGCCTGGAAGTAACTCACCTGCAATCTTATACATATTAGGGATCATAAGTAACAAACCTTGGGATGCTGTAAAGGTCGTTGTCAGGGCACCAGCTGCTAAAGAGCCGTGTACGGTACCTGCTGCACCTGCCTCAGACTGCATCTCAACTACTCTTACCTCTTGTCCGAAAATATTTTTTTTGCCTTCAGCAGACCACTTATCGGTTACTTCGGCCATAACGGAGCTAGGTGTAATAGGATAGATAGCTGCTACATCGGTAAATGCATATGACACATAAGCGGCAGCGTTATTACCATCCATTGTTTTCATTTTCCTTGCCATTGAAATGTCCTCCTTATAATTTTAACCTGGTTCCTGTGATAAAGTATCACACACATAAATTGATTACAGGTAAGAAATACCGTTAAATATGTAACAAATTGCGGTATAATCAACTTATGTGTGGGGTACTTCTATCACCATAGGAGCCAAATTGATGATAATCAACATGCGTTTTTTGTTCATCAATTCATTATTATAACACATTACAAAAAATATTGGAACAGAAAAAATGTATAATCCTCTAAATTTCTATGAAAATTTTGTTAGGTAATCTGTCTAAAATAACGAAAATCTCCAATTCGTTTCAAATATTTCTAAATTGAATCATGACCACCGGCTTAGCCGGTGGTTTGTTCTGCCCCTATAAGGGGCTTATTCCTGCAAGCGCCCGGAAGGCGCCTGATGGATTTGCCAACCGCACTTCTTTCTCAGGCTAGCCCTAAAGGGCTTTTTTACTTGCCTTCTGACTCCTGCTAACTCCTTGAGTCTTTCATGATAGCTTT
>JAJUHH010000350.1 GCA_029267975.1 Clostridiales bacterium | reverse complement strand
GTTGATGGTGAAGCAGATGAAGGAAGCCAATAAGAAGAAGGAAGAAAAGATCAAGGAGCTGCAGGAATTTATCCAACGCTTCTCTGCCAATGCTTCCAAGTCCAAACAGGCAACCTCCAGAAAGAGAGCACTGGAGAAGATCCAGCTGGAAGACATCCGTCCCTCCAGCAGAAAATATCCTTACATTGACTTCAGACCCAGCCGCGAAATCGGCAATGAGGTGCTGACCGTTACCAATCTCTCCAAAACAGTGGATGGGGTTAAGGTGCTTGATAATATTTCCTTCATTGTGGGCCGGGAAGATAAGATTGCCTTTGTGGGACCGAATACACAGGCGACTACGCTTCTGTTCCGTATCCTTGCCGGTGAGATAGAGCCGGACGAAGGAAGCTATAAATGGGGTGTCACCACCAATGTATCCTACTTCCCCAAGGACAACACCAAGCTGTTCTCCGGAGATGAAACCATCGTAGATTTCCTCATGCCCTTCTCCCCTGAGAAGGACGTCACCTATGTACGTGGCTTCATGGGCAGAATGCTCTTTGCGGGTGAGGAAGGTTCCAAGAAAGTAAATGTTCTCTCCGGTGGTGAAAGAGTTCGTGTTCTTTTATCCAAGATGATGATTGCCGGGGCTAATGTCTTAATCCTGGATGAGCCCACCAACCATCTGGACATGGAATCCATCACCGCATTAAATAACGGCTTAATTAAGTTCCCGGGTGTTGCTTTATTTACCTCTCAGGACCATCAGTTCATTCAGACCACTGCCAACCGTATCATGGAGATTTATAACGGACATCTGATCGACAAGATCACCACCTATGATGAATACCTTGATAGCGATGAGCAGGCTAGAAAGAGACAAATCAGCATGTTTGAAGCTGAGAATGAGACGGAAGCTGAAGATTCCGCCGAATAATAAAATGTTACCAATCTTGGGGCTGTTGCATTAGGTAAGCTTAACTTACAATATGCGATGGCCCCTTTCTTTTCCCTGCAACATAAACAAGCGGCACCGAATAAACTATACTGAGAACATAAAAAAGGAGAATTTACTGTGCCAGCCAAAAATGTCGCTATTACCTTGACCGACCCGGACTATTTGCCGATTGTCAAGGACAATATTACTTTCTACGGCGGAAGTCAAATGTGGTTCTCAGACAAGAACCGGTATAGTAAGGACTATATTCTTCATAATTACGGCTGCGGAACAATCGCAACCGCTGACATGTTCCTCTATCTTGCAAGACAGGATGTCACCATGCAAACTCCTGTTACTGAAAAGGTAATTAAGGGCAAGGAAGCTATCAATTATTCGGACTATGATCCCTATGTGCGCCTTATTAATGATAAATATACCAAAACCAAGCGGCTGATCGCTGTACTTGGAACAACGGTTGCCAGTGCAATCAACACCTATTCGGATCAATACGGTTTAGGGTTAAAGGCTGCCTGGAAGATGACCTTAAGCTATTATGATATGCTGGAATTGATAGAAGAAATGCTCAGTAAGGATATCCCTGTTATCCTTGCGATTGGCCCCAATACCCCGAATCTATGGGGAAAGAAGGGCATCCCCTTCTATGAACTCCGCGAAATAGATTATCAGGAACCTGACAGTACAGGAAAAGAAGGTTCAAAACCTTATTACTACAAGGCAGTACAGCAGGATATCAATGGTCATTTTGTTACCGTAACAGGTGTGATCAAGGATGATATCACAGGAAGGATCATGCTGTGCATCTCCTCCTGGGGAAGAAAATATTATATCAATTATGAAGAATACCGTGACTATATTGACAGCGCCGGAGGTACCGTCACCTCCAGTATCGTGTATGTAACGAGAAACTATTTTAAGAAGAAGGTAAGATAACAATCAATAAGATACCATAAAGCAAAGAAAGTTCATCCACCTGGACATTTATTATGAGCTGTGTAAGGCAGGTTACCTTCTGCCTTACACAGCTCACTATATGTCTATTTCTTTTTATGCTAATTTTAATCCAGGATTACAATTATAAGCTGCTATATTCAATCCCATTGGCCCGGAAATCTCATCTTTCGCAGCGGAGGGAACTTTTTATTGTATTCCTCTACTTCATCTTTGGGCAAGTTATGAAAGACCTCCGATTCGCAGAACTTTCCTTTTATCCCTTGCAGACCGCCTTCCACTAACTCAATGCCCATAAATGCATCAAAGTTTTTGCCATCCGCAGTGGTAATACCAAAGTGATCACAGGTTTTAAAGCCTATCCTGGGATAATAATCAGGCTCTCCAAAAATGACAATGCCTTTATAGCCTTTTCTGGCAGCCAGGTCCATGGTTTCCTTTAATAAGAGCTCCCCGACACCACAGCCCTGCCATTTCGGTTCCACACAAAGAGGTCCAAAGGTCAGTATTTCATGAACCTTATCCCCATCTACAACCCGGGCCTTGGAATACATAATACAGCCGATTATCTCTCCATTCTTCACTGCAATGGCACTCAGCTCCGGCAGATAGTCCTTATCCTGGCGTAATTTATGTAGCAGATAATGCTCATCACACCCCATATGGTGCTTATTCCAAAAGGCATGCTGGGTCATGAGTTCCACCTGATACCAATCCTGTGGTGTTTCTCTTCGTATATCAATTTCATCCCGGCTTAGTCTCTTCTTTTCTTCCGGAAACCAACCAAATTCTAACCTGACTTCCTTCCTCTGCAGATCATTATTACGGTAGCAGCAGGTATCAAGACCGATTAGGATAAAGCCTTCATGCAGATAGAAGTCTATGGCATTCACATTACAGGATTGCGTCTCAAGGATGATGGCTCGGCGCCGCTCCAGTCTGGCCTGTTCCTTTGCAACTTCCATGAGTGCATGACCCAGTCCCTGCTTTCGGTATTCCTCTGCTACCCAAAGCTCTGTGATTCTCAAACGATTGGACCATAGCTCCTGATCCGTCTCAATGGCTGCGATTAATCTATCCTCAAGAAGTACACCCCAGGCAAAAGCATGCTCCCAGTGATCTTCATACAGCTTATCCGGGAAGTCATACTCCTGTGGCGTATGCGTAACCTTTTCCGGGAAGTCCTTCTTCTCTATTTTGATTGCAAATCCCTTTTCCTCTTGATTGACAATCACATCATAATATTGATCACTTGTGTAACCAATGGGAAGAACCGTTCCTTTCCATTGGTCCTTGGGTAAATGTACAATTTCATAATCCATGCTTTTATCCTACCTTTTTATCTTGATGATTTACTGCTATAATTCTCTACCGAATCCTTGATCAATTCCAAAAGGTCTCTTCCTCAATCGTATTAAGCTTAAAAAATACCTTTCATGGATGCTTATAACTATATATTATCAGACCTTAAGGCACCGTAAATATATGTATCCCAATAGATGGGATTTCCTGCACCGTCCTTATGAAAGGACACATTTTGTCTCAGGTGTGCTTCTCTTTGCAAGCCGATCTTCTCCATCACCCTCCAGGAAGCAACATTTAAGGGGGTACACTCAGCATAGATTCTATGGACCCCTTGGGAAAAGGCCCAGCGGACCAAGGCCAGTGCTGCTTCACTCCCATATCCTCTGCCTTGATAGTTCTCATTTAATACATAACCCAATTCCTTTGC
>JAJUHH010000349.1 GCA_029267975.1 Clostridiales bacterium | reverse complement strand
ATGTAATCCGCCTTGATCACAATCAGTTTGTCAGCATCAACCGAAATGCTGCTGTGGAGCTGACCATTACCATGGAGACCTTCGGTCACGAGCACAAGCAGGAGATTGTGCAGGCACTCATTGATCACGGTTATAATCCCAAGATCTGTGCTCCCAGCAAATTATATTAATCCTATGGCGAACCATATCGATGAATGCGGATACTATAGATACTACATTTAGACAGTAAAGTTCTGGTTATTAATCACTGTCAGGATGAAGATTTGCATTAAAAGAAATTAGACACAATAGTAGATGATATTAAGATACTCAAATAATCAATTTCGATTATATATTACCTTATATTGATTTATATTGATAGATATTAATCTTATATTGATATTATATGGATGCTTTCTATACAGTTATTTTACATAAAAAACAGAACGAATTTCGTGAAATTACCGATACAGATCAGGTTTACAAATATTCCTTGAATTGCTATAATATAAATATCTTTATATTCTGTTATTTCAAGTAATCGGTAACCCTCTTGTATTTTGCATTCTTTTGTTTCCAGAAAATCATATTGACATTGTTTTGGAAATAAGTTAATATAAATACAAGAACATTAGTTCGTATATGGGAGGCTTGTCCTTCATTAAAAGGGAGATTGGATATGGCTAAGGATGATAGAATAAGAGCACTTGAATCTGCTTTGGCACAGATTGAGAAGCAGTATGGCAAGGGCTCCGTTATGAAACTCGGTGACACGAATGCAAATATGAATATCGAAACAGTTCCTACAGGTTCCATCAGTCTGGATATCGCACTTGGATTAGGCGGTGTACCCAAGGGAAGAATTATTGAGGTATATGGTCCTGAATCCAGCGGTAAGACTACCGTAGCTCTGCATATGGTGGCAGAGGTCCAGCGAAGAGGCGGTATTGCCGGCTTCATCGATGCGGAACATGCGCTGGATCCGGTATATGCCAAGAACATCGGCGTTGATATTGATAATTTATATATTTCCCAGCCGGATAACGGCGAACAGGCTCTTGAGATTACTGAGACCATGGTTCGTTCCGGTGCAGTAGATATCATTATCGTCGACTCTGTTGCTGCCCTGGTTCCTAAGGCCGAGATCGACGGTGAGATGGGAGATTCCCATGTGGGCTTGCAGGCACGACTCATGTCCCAGGCTCTTCGTAAGCTGACTGCAGTCATCAGTAAGTCCAATTGTATTGTAGTATTCATCAACCAGCTTCGTGAAAAGGTTGGCGTTATGTTCGGTAATCCGGAGACCACCACCGGTGGACGTGCCCTCAAGTTCTATTCCTCCATCCGCTTGGATGTCAGAAGAATTGAATCTTTAAAGCAGGGCGGGGAAGTAGTTGGTAATCGTACCCGTATTAAGGTTGTAAAGAATAAAATCGCACCTCCTTTCAAAGAAGCAGAATTTGATATCATGTTCGGCAAGGGTATCTCCAAGGAAGGCGACATTCTGGATCTTGCTGCCGATGCCGGTATTGTTATCAAGAGCGGTGCATGGTTTGCCTATAATGATGCCAAGATTGGTCAGGGCCGCGAGAATGCAAAGCAGTACTTAATCGATAATCCTGCAATCTGTCAGGAGATTGAGGAGAAGGTTCGTGAGAAGTATATGCTTCATCCCGGAAAGAATTATAATGAAACAGTAGAATAAATATTGAGGCTGTCCAGTGAATTGATCCCCAAACGTTAGACCTGAAATATAGTTAACTTTGGGGAGTCAGTTCACAGGGCAGCCTTTTCAGTATATTACATTAGGAGTTGAACACCTATGATCGTTACACAACTGCAGGAATTAGAAAAATCTAAAATTAAGCTAGTTCTCGATCATGAGATCACCTTAAGCCTGTATCAGAAGGATATCGAACAATTAAAGCTTGAGGAAGGTACCTTAATTACCGAGGAGACCTACCATGAGATCCTTGATCAGCTTCTTTATCCCCGGGCAATCCAGAAGGCCCTATCCCTCTTGAAGTTTTCTGACCGCACAGAAAAGGAATTAAGGGATCGACTGGCCTTAGAGGATTATCCCCGGCAAATCATCGACCGTGTGATCGACTATGTGAAGGACTATGGTTATCTGGATGAGAAACGTTTTGCAGGTTCCTATATCAGAAGCAGAATGAACAGAAAGAGCAAGCTGATGATCAAAAATGAGCTGCTGCAAAAGGGCATTGATCAGGATATCCTTGATCAGGTATTAGAAGAGGAATACCAGCCCCAGGACAGGGAAGATAGCTTCCAGGACCCGGAACTGATTGCTATTCAAAAAGCAATCGCTAAGAAGACAAAAGAGCCTGGAAAGCTCTCTTATGAGGAGAAGCAAAAGCTCCTGGCGTCCCTTTATCGCAAGGGATTTGATCTTAGCAAGATAAAGCAGTTACTTGATTAGCAAATGAATAGAAGGGCACGGGGCTCCATGCGTGAAGCTTTGTAGAAATTATAACATCAGGTCTGACAGGTGTGGCAGCAGCAATGGTATTATCCTCCAGATTGTGTATTTTCATCTTGCCTTTTTCAGGTAAATATAATACAATTATACTCGGCAGAGAATTGATTTTATCATTAGTTAAGGCATTACTAATGATTCAATTAACTAATAGAAAAATGGAGGGCTGAAAATGAGCAGTACAGCACAACTGTCAGCAAGAGAAAGAATAACTTCTTTGCTTGACGACAATAGTTTTGTTGAAGTCGGCGCTTTCGTTACAAAAAGAAGTACAGACTTTAATCTTCAGCAGAAGGATGCTCCTGCTGATGGTGTAATTACCGGTTATGGATTAATTGATGGCAATCTTGTTTATGTATATAGTCAGGATGCTTCTTCTCTAGGTGGATCCGTCGGTGAGATGCACGCAAAGAAAATTACAAACATTTACGATTTGGCACTTAAAGTAGGGGCTCCGGTAATCGGTCTGATTGATTCCGCAGGTCTTAGATTACAGGAGGCTACCGATGCGCTAAACGGCTTTGGCGAAATTTATTTAAAGCAATCCCTTGCTTCCGGTATTATTCCTCAGATTACCGCTGTCTTTGGCAACTGCGGTGGTGGCCTTGCCGTATTGGCAGCTTTAAGTGATTTTTCATTTATGGAAGAAAAAAATGCAAAGTTATTCGTACATTCCCCCAATGCATTGGCAGGTAATTATAAAGAGAAGACCGATACCGCTAAGGCAGCCTGGAAAGCAAAAACCGGCTCCGTTGATTATGTAGGCGCATCAGAAGCAGAGGTAATTGAGAAAATCCGTGAACTTGTCACCCTGCTTCCATCCAACAATGAAGACGATGCTTCCTATGAAGAATGTACTGATGATTTAAATCGCTTATTACCCGGATTTACATCCGAGCTTACTGATACAAGGAAGGCTTTGACGGATCTTTCTGACAACAATTATTTCTTTGAAGTAAAAGCGGATTATGCGAAAGAAATGGTAACCGGCCTGATCCGCTTAAATGGTATGACCGTAGGTGCAATTGCCAACCGTACTGAGATTACGGATGGTTCAGGAAAAGTAACCGAGCGTTTTGAGGAAGGCTTGTCAAGTGCAGGTGCATACAAGGCCGCCGGCTTTGTAAGGTTCTGCGACGCCTTCAATAT
>JAJUHH010000348.1 GCA_029267975.1 Clostridiales bacterium | reverse complement strand
ATTTATTTAAAACATACTGTATATATTCATCGGATCCAAATGAATATTCCAAGTCCTCTCAACTCCTTTCACTGATAATACAATTTAAGAGAGCGTTATTTTTCATTTTGATAAAAATATTGATGCAATCTTCTTCTGAATGATGCAGTAGATGCAGTCTTCTTTTGTATTCTATATGAAACTATAACAAACTATCCCTTCGTGGAACGTCATCATATAACAGACGAGATAGCTGCAGTAAGCGCACCATCGCGTCTCGGAAACAAAAGGTTTTTCTTTTGACCGTAAGATATGATTGATTGGAAGATATGTGATATTAGAATGTAGACCTTTAATCAGAAGGATTCAGACATTCTGAGCAGCAGAGTACAGTCATTTGATTACCAGAACTCAGACATTTTGATTAGAAGAATGCAGACATTTTGATTAAAAAGAAAGTTCCAGACTATGATCAAAATAATAATGGCATGCAAAACATACTTGTTTTGCATGCCTGTAAGAAATGTGCAATGCTCATATTATATTACGCTTTATTATATTACTTCATATTTATACTACGTTATATATATTACGCCGTATTTATTTAACCTTATATTTATACTACTCTTTATTATAGTTCTGCTAATATCATTTCGGTGCAGGCAACAACGCAGTTTACAGATTCGCTGATGGTATGTAAGGAGTTCTTTGCCGTCTCTCCAATCTCTCGCTGCGTCGCTACTGCCTGATCACAATTATGCATTATTTCATTGGTGTGTTTCGCATTCCATTGTATGGAGTGAAATAGATTATGGATCTCCTTCAGTAATTCTGCTGTATGCCTGACATCCTGCTCCGTCAGCTGCATGGTAGCCCGTGTAAAATAATCCTGTAGTACACTGACCATCTGATGGCCTTCATTGGTTAAACTAACAATGGTATCGGAGACATTTAAGGCTTCGAAGGTGCCCTTCTCCAGAGTCACCTGAGAACTCTCCCATTGATCTATTCGATCCGCTACTTCTTCCAGCTTCTTTTGCGTAGATGCAATTTCAATCAGCTTCTCACTCAGTATTTCCCTCATACCTATCACCCCATGTTATCTCATTAATAACCCCAGAACCTCCTGTATGCTTCTGACACCGATCAGTTTTATTCCCGAGGTCTTCATATGTTCTTTATTGGCCTGCGGCAGAATACATACTTCAAACCCCATTTTAGCGGCTTCTGCCACACGCTGCTCAGCCATATTGACTGCCCGGATCTCGCCTGTCAATCCTACCTCACCAAACAAGGTTGTCTTGTTATCCAAGGCCACATTCTTATAACTGGATAGAATTGCAGTGACCACCGCCAGATCCAAAGCAGGCTCCGTAATCCGCATTCCTCCGGCCACATTGACGTAGGCATCACAGTCTGACAATTGAATTCCGGCACGTTTCTCCAGAACAGCCATCAAGAGATTGACACGGTTATAATCGGTGCCGGCAGCTGTCCTTCTTGGCATATTAAAGTTGGTCCGGCATACCAGGGCCTGTACCTCCACCAGGATAGGTCTTGTCCCTTCGATGGAAGCGGCAACCACAGAACCAGGTTCCCCTTCCGGTCTGCCTTTGAGCATGAATTCCGAGGGATTTTTCACTTCCACAAGACCCGTCCCCTGCATCTCAAAGACACCGATCTCATTGGTGGAACCAAAGCGGTTCTTTACCGCCCGCAATACCCGGTAAGAAGCATAATTATCACCTTCAAAGTACAACACCGTATCCACCATATGCTCCAGCACTCTCGGTCCTGCAACCACGCCTTCCTTGGTGACATGGCCTATGATAAATATAGTGATACCGGAGCCCTTTGCAATTCTCATAAGGGTTGCGGTGGCTTCCCTGACCTGACTGACACTACCCGGTGCCGCTGAGACTTCTTCCTTGAACATGGTTTGAATGGAGTCTATAATAACGATATCGGGCTTCTGCTTATCAATGACCTCTTCAATGAGATCCAAATCAGTTTCACACAGCAGGAGAAGCTCGCCGTGAAACACGCCGAGCCTCTCTGCTCTCATTTTTATCTGACTTAAGGATTCCTCGCCTGAGATATAGAGCACTTTCTTCGTCTTCCCTGTAATTTCACGGCACATCTGGAGAAGCAGGGTAGATTTACCGATTCCCGGATCACCGCCCACCAGAATTAAGCTTCCGTGAACGATACCTCCTCCCAGAACCCGGTCCAATTCCCCGATTCCGGAAGCAATTCGGAATTCAGCCTCTGCCTTGATGGCGGACAGAAGCTCCGGCTCTCTGGACAGCTTAATTCCTACAGATTTATTTGACTTTTTCACCAACGGCTCCTCTGTAAAGCTGTCCCAACTCTTGCAGGCCGGACACTGTCCCAGCCATTTTCCTGATTCGAAGCCGCATTCTTTACAGAAAAATACGGTTTTGCTTTTTGCCATCTTATTGTTTTACAACCTTGATCAGGTTTTTCCCTTCTTCCTCTAATTCCAGGCTAAGAATCAATTTTCCACCCAGATTAGTTTTCATCTTACCAAGATTTTGATCATTCTTATAAACCTCATATTCCTTCTCAGCTTCCAGCTCCAGAGTTATCTGGGCGGTATCATTACCGGATACTTCAAAGCTGATCTCGTCTTCCTTGGTATCTAAATGAAACACGGCAGTACCAGGCACAGATTCATAGACAAACATTCCGTTCTTTTCAAGCTTTGTTATTTCCTGAAAAGTCTTTACCTTATAAAGGTCCCCCTTGTGTTCGAAATCAGAAGCTTTAGATTTTTCCTTCAAAAGGTAGTTACCAAAGCTGATCGTCCCATCGTCTTCCTTGCGTATTAACTCTTCTACAACTGCCATTGTATGACCCTCCTAATTGTATTTAACAGCTTTTATATTATCAGCCAGCACAAAAGATACACCATATATGCAGCTTTTGTGTGTATCAGCTCCTTAGAGCCTCTGTGACTGTATCGTCACCTTCTATTTTGCCCGTACAACCATCTCATTATCGAGGTATTCCACGCGGACAGTATCTCCTTCTTTGATACTGCCTGCAAGGATTGCTTCCGCCAGCTTATCTTCAATATTTGTCTGAATAGCACGACGTAAGGGTCTGGCACCATACTTGGGATCAAAGCCAATCTCGGCCAAATGATCCACAACGCCTTCACTGGTTTCAAGTGTGATGTTCATTTGTGCCTTGCTGCGCTTGCCGATGGTATTGATCATGATATCAACGATTTGCTTAATATTATCCTTGGTCAGGGAATGGAATACGATGATCTCATCAATACGGTTGATAAACTCCGGCTTAAAGATCTTCTTAACCTCATCCATAACCCCTTCCTTCATGCGCTTATAGTCCTCCTTGTCATCAATCACAGAGGCAAAGCCCAGGCGCTTGGGTTCAATGATATTCTGAGCTCCCGCATTGGAGGTCATAATAATGATGGTGTTTTTGAAGCTTACTCTTCTCCCCTGGGAATCGGTAATATGTCCGTCATCCAGTACCTGCAGAAGGATATTGAACACATCCGGATGGGCCTTCTCCACCTCATCAAAGAGGATGACGGAATAAGGATTTTGCCTTACCTTCTCACTAAGCTGTCCACCTTCATCATAGCCTACGTATCCCGGAGGGGATCCGAT
>JAJUHH010000347.1 GCA_029267975.1 Clostridiales bacterium | reverse complement strand
GATTTTATCCAGGATGATAATGTTCCGGTACCGGCTGATGCTGCAGCATTTACCTTGCTGAAGGAACAGTTGGTTGAGGTGCTGGGTACCCTGACCGAGAGGGAGCAAAAGGTACTGCGTCTGAGATTTGGTCTGGATGACGGCCGTGCCCGTACCCTTGAGGAGGTTGGCAAGGAGTTTAACGTTACCAGAGAGCGTATCCGTCAGATTGAAGCGAAGGCACTTCGTAAGCTGAGACACCCCAGCAGAAGCCGTAAGCTGAAGGATTATCTGGAGTAATCGTTCCAATAAGAAAGGATACATTCTTGTTCTTACTGCATAACATGAAAATAACAACATCTGCTCGTGCAAGCACGGCAGATGTTCGTGTTTTAGTGCACCTGATGGGTGTACATTCTATGGAATTTACTGACCTTACACCCCGATAAGCTTCCCTGAGGGGATAAGAATACACAAAGATGGAGAATATTTATGCAACTTTCAAAACGTTTACAGGCCGTAGCGGATCTGGTGACCCCTGGCAACAGAGTGGCAGATATAGGATGTGATCATGCTTACACTTCAATATATCTGGTTGAGCATGGAATCTCGCCTCATGTCATAGCCATGGATGTGAATCAGGGGCCCATTGACCAGGCCAGGAAAAATATAGTAAGATATGGATATGAGACACAGATAGAAACCCGCAGATCCAATGGATTGCAGAAGCTTGCGCTAGGAGAAGCCGATACCATACTCATTGCAGGCATGGGTGGTGCCTTGACCCTTCAGATACTGGAGGATCGGCCGGAGGTGCTTGCCGGAGTGGGTGAACTGGTCTTGCAGCCACAATCCGAGATTTACAAGGTGCGTTCTACTATGACAGAACGTGCTTTCACAATTGTAGAAGAAAATATGGTGAAGGATGAAGGGAAATACTATGTGATGATGAAGGTATTACCTCCGGGAAACTCGCAAGAGAAGGAATATCTGCTGACCAAGCCGGAGCATTTTTATTACGGTCGTCTGCTATTGGAGCAGAGGAATGAGGTGCTTCATGAATTCCTGATTTGGGAATTGGAGCTGAATAGAAAGATTTTAGAAACACTGGAGGCGGAGGGGACCGACAAAGCCAGAGCTCGCTGTGAGGAGATAGAAGATAAGCTGACCCGAATAAAAATAGCACTAAGTTATTTTTCGTCTTAGGAGGAAGCCTCCTGACGCTTCATTATAATAAAAAATAAATTGATTAAGGAGGATGTGAGTATATGGAAAGAGTGAAGGTCGAAATTAGCGGTAAGCTATATGAATATCCGGTGAATTCAACACTTCTTGAGATCAGCAGGGATTTTCAGAAGGATTATGAGCATCAGATTATACTGGCCTTTGTCAACAACAAGCTAAGGGAGCTTTTTAAACAGGTTAGCTGTGACTGTTCCATCCGCTTTGTGACAACTGCAGAGGATGACGGACATAAGAACTATCAGCGGGGGTTGATCCTGATCATGCTGAAGGCCTTCTATGCGGAATTTGGCAAGGAAAATGTGGAAAAAGTCGCTGTGGAATATGCTGTGGGCAACGGACTGTATTGTGATTACAGCGGCAAAGTTCCGCTGACCAGGGAGCGCATCCTTGCAGTGAAGCAAAGAATGGAGGATATCGTCCAAAGAGATATTCCCTTCCTGAAGAGAAGTATCGGTACCGATGATGCCATAGAGCTATTCCGCAAGTATCGGATGTTTGATAAGGAAAAATTGTTCCGTTACCGTCGTGTGTCCAAAGCAAATATTTACAATCTAGACGGTTTTGAGGATTATTATTACGGCTATATGCCGCCCAGCTCCGGCATGTGCAGATATTTTGATCTTATTCCCTATGATGATGGCTTTTTATTGGTGCTGCCAGACAGGAAGCAGCCAACGGTGGTAGAGAAATTTGTTCCGCAGCCCAAGCTCTATGAGACACTGAAGGAAGCCAATGCCTGGGCCCAGATGATGGATATTCCCAACGTAGGTGCTTTAAATGATGTGATTGCTCAGGGAAAATTAAATGACTTAATCTTGGTGCAGGAAGCGCTGCAGGAGAAAAAGATCAGTGATATTGCAGATATGATCAAAAAGTCCGGAAAGAAATTTATCATGATCGCAGGTCCTTCTTCCTCTGGCAAGACCACCTTCTCCCATCGTCTGAGCGTTCAATTAAGAGCCCATGGTTTAAAGCCCCATCCGATTGCAGTCGATAATTATTTTGTGGAAAGAGAGAAGACGCCCAAGGATGAGCAGGGCAATTATAATTTTGAATCCCTGCATGCCATAGATCTGGAACAGTTTAATCAGGATATGACGGATATACTTGAGGGGAAGACGGTAGATATCCCTGAGTTTAACTTTATATCCGGCAAAAGGGAGTATAAGGGGAATTTCCTTACCCTGGGTCCGGAGGATATCCTGGTAATCGAAGGAATTCACGGGCTTAACGATGCCCTGTCCTATTCCCTGCCCAGAGAAAGTAAATTCAAGATCTATATCAGCGCCTTAACCCAGTTAAATATTGATGAACATAACCGTATTCCTACCACGGATGGACGCCTGATCCGCAGAATGGTCCGTGATGCCAGAACGAGAGGTGCATCTGCCCAAAGGACGATCGCAATGTGGCCTTCCGTCAGAAGAGGTGAGGATGAGAATATCTTCCCCTTTCAGGAGGATGCCGATGTTATGTTCAATTCCGCATTAATCTATGAGCTTGCGGTACTCAAGCAATATGCTGAGCCTATTTTATTTGGTATTGACCGTAACTGTCCGGAATATGTGGAAGCCAAAAGATTACTGAAATTTTTGGATTATTTTATTGGTGCTCCCAGTGAGAATGTGCCCAATAACTCCATATTAAAGGAATTTGTGGGAGGCAGCTGTTTTAAGGTGTGAGAAAAATAATCTGAAGGATCACATGAATAAAGGTATAAGAATGATAATTTGAAGAATCACATAGATAAAGGTGTGAGTAGTACGATAAGCCGGGTTATGTCTTGGATGATCATCTATCTTGACCACATGTTACCATGTGGCTCCAGCATCGCAAGCCTAAGCTGCGAATACTACGCGACCTACCCTGAAGCACGGCGGGCAACCGTATCGCTCCATGTTCGGTCTTGCTTCGGGTGGGGTTTACATAGCCCCTGCTGTTACCAGCAGAGCGGTGGTCTCTTAAGCCACCTTTCCATCCTTACCAGCAGATACTGGCGGTATATTTCTGTTGCACTAGCCTTGGAGTCGCCTCCACCGGACGTTATCCGGCACCCTGCCCTGTGAAGCCCGGACTTTCCTCACCTGATCACTCAGGCGCGACCATCTGTGCTACTCACGGATGTATTCTACCATGGGATGAGACAAAAGTAAATGAGAATCATATGGAAGTAGAATGATATATTATTAAGATTTCTACAAAGGTTCCAGCACAGAAGCGCTAATCACAAGTCTGCCGGGTGTGAACAGTAGCTTCATATTTAGAACATGGCAAAAAAACTAATAAGTACTATTGTAAGAAAATATTAAAGAACTTTACTGTACTATATGATATGATAGTGGTGATTTAAAGCGGCCTTAATAGGGACGGATGACGGAGAAGACCGCAGGAAATGGTTAGGAGGATTGCTATGGAACAGGATGTAATCTTAG
>JAJUHH010000346.1 GCA_029267975.1 Clostridiales bacterium | reverse complement strand
ATCGAGGAATTAAGTAACCGTGAAACTGCTGTTAAGAAGGTCGAGATCGTTCCCCTTGAGGTAATCGTACGAAATGTCTCTGCAGGAAGCTTTGCAAAGAAGATGGGCATGGAGGACGGAATTCGTTTCATCAGTCCCACCCTGGAGTTCTCCTATAAGGATGATGCCTTGGGTGATCCCATGATCAATGATTATTATGCTATTGCAATCGGTATTGCTGCCAGAGAAGAGATCGACCTGATCACAAAGTATGCTTTTAAGGTTAACGAGGTGCTCTGCAAGTATTTTGAAAGCATCGGAATAGAATTAATTGATTTCAAGATAGAGTTCGGCAGATACAAGGGACAGATCATCCTTGCGGATGAGATTTCCCCGGATACCTGCAGACTATGGGATATCCATACCCATGAGAAGCTGGACAAGGACCGCTTCCGTAGGGATCTTGGCAATGTTGAGGATGCATATCAGGAAGTATTCAAACGACTTGGGATTACCCAGGGAGAATAAACAATAGGGATGAAAGGGGCTGTTTTAAGAAAAACTAATCTTGGGACAGCCTCAGCTTGTCGATAGAAGGAGCAGATCAGTGCAGAACTGATCTGTGACTTCATGTTTATGGAAGGAAGAGTTAACATGAATATGGAATACAGCAACTATGATCCGGATGAATTGCATGAGGAATGCGGTGTCTTCGGTGCCTATGATCTAGACGGCGGGGATGTGGTGAGCAGCATCTATTATGGTTTATTTGCCCTCCAGCACAGGGGTCAGGAAAGCTGCGGTATCGCCATCAGCGACACCCAGGGTCCCAAGGGAAAGGTAAAAGCCTGGAAAGGCATGGGACTGGTCAGTGAAGTATTTACCCAGGAGCATCTGGAGAGTCTTGGCGGCGGCAATATTGGTGTCGGACACGTCCGTTATTCAACGGCAGGCGGCAGCAATATCAATAATACACAGCCCTTGGTACTGAATTATATTAAGGGTACTTTGGCTCTGGCTCATAACGGTAATCTGGTGAATACCCCGGAGCTTAGAAGAGAGCTTGAATATACCGGTGCCATCTTCCAGACCACCATAGATTCGGAGGTTATCGCCTACCATATTGCCAGAGAGCGTTTAAATTCTGCTACGGTTGAGGAAGCGGTGGTCCGTGCAATGAAGAAGCTCAGCGGCGCTTATTCCCTGGTAATTATGAGTCCAAGAAAGCTGATCGGGGCAAGAGATCCTTTTGGCTTTCACCCTCTTGTAATAGGAAAGAGAAACAATACTTACATTTTAGCATCGGAGACAGCAGCACTTTATGCAGCGGATGCGGAATTTATCCGTGATGTATTGCCGGGTGAGGTTGTCATGATCAATGAGGAGGGAATCCACTCCGATACCTCCCAATGTGGACAGAAAATTGCTAAGTGTATCTTTGAATATATTTATTTCGCAAGGCCGGACACTACCTTTGACGGAGTCAGCGTCTATAATTCCAGAATTATGGCAGGCCGTATCCTGGCTCAGACCCATCCGGTTGAAGCTGATGTTGTTGTAGGGGTTCCGGATTCTGGAAATGCTGCGGCTATGGGATATTCCTTTGAATCAAGGATTCCCTTCGGTATGGCCTTTGTAAAGAACAGCTATGTAGGAAGAACCTTCATAAAACCCAAGCAGTCTATGCGGGCTTCCAGCGTAAGGATTAAGCTGAATGTACTTCCTGAGGTGGTCCGGGGAAAACGTGTTGTCATGATTGATGATTCCATTGTTCGGGGAACCACCAGTGCTAAGATTGTACGGATGCTTAAGAAAGCCGGTGCTACGGAGGTCCATGTAAGGATCAGCTCACCTCCCTTCCTGCATCCCTGCTATTTCGGAACAGATGTACCCACCGGGGACCAGCTCATTGCCCATAATAATACCATTGAGCAGATCTGCGAGATGATCGGCGCAGACTCCCTTGGCTATCTGGATGTAGAGCGTCTCAGTGATATGATCGGTGGAGATACCGGCTATTGTGATGCCTGCTTTACCGGTAACTACCCGGTAGCCCCTCCCACAGAGGACATCCGGGGAGAGCATGACGTGTAGTCATAAGCTTTATAGGAAAGGCTTCATCCTTAAGAAAGATATGTTAAGAGATAAGAGACAGGATATAGGTCCAAGGATAAAGATGAAGAACAGAGATTCAAGAACAGAGATTGAAGAACAGAGATCGCAGGATAAAAATTGAAGAACAGAGATTGAAGGAATAACGATTGAAAAACAGAGAGCGAAGGATAGAGATCGCAGGACAGATATTGAAAGGGGTTCACAAATGAGTAACGACAAATATACATCCCCCTTATCTGAGCGTTATGCTGGTAAGGAGATGCAATATATTTTTTCACCCGATATGAAATTCAAGACCTGGAGAAAGCTCTGGGTGGCGCTTGCCGAGACAGAGAAGGAGCTTGGATTAAATATCACCCAGGAACAGATTGATGAGCTGAAGGCCCATCAGGAGGATATCAATTATGAGGTGGCCAAGGAGCGGGAAGCGCTGGTACGCCATGATGTTATGAGTCATGTATATGCTTATGGTGAGCAGTGCCCCAAGGCAAAGGGCATCATTCATTTGGGTGCTACCTCCTGCTATGTGGGCGATAACACCGATATAATCATCATGACCGAGGCCCTGAAGCTGGTGAAGAAGAAGCTGGTTAATGTCATGGCTGAGCTTTCAAAGTTTGCCATGGAATATCGTGCCCTGCCTACCCTGGCTTTTACTCATTTTCAGCCGGCACAGCCTACGACCGTAGGTAAGCGTGCGACCCTGTGGCTGATGGAGTTAAAATTAGATTATGATGATCTGTGCTACCTGATTGACAGCATGCTGCTATTGGGTTCCAAGGGAACCACAGGTACCCAGGCAAGCTTCATGGAGCTCTTTGATGGAGATCATGAGAAGATTAAGAAGCTTGATCAGCGAATTGCTGAGAAGATGGGCTTTGCAGGTTGCTATCCGGTATCCGGACAGACCTATTCCCGTAAGGTGGATCTGCGTGTACTCAATGTCCTGTCGGGAATTGCAGCCAGTGCCCATAAGTTTTCTAACGATATCCGCTTGCTGCAGCATTTAAAAGAGATAGAAGAGCCCTTTGAAAAAAATCAGATCGGTTCCTCTGCCATGGCTTATAAGAGAAACCCCATGCGCAGTGAGCGGATTGCCTCCCTGGCCAATTATGTGATGGTGGATGCCCTGAATCCGGCAATCACCACTGCAACCCAGTGGTTTGAAAGAACCCTGGATGATTCGGCCAATAAGAGAATCAGTATTCCTGAGGCTTTCTTAGCTGTGGATGGCATCCTGGAGCTCTATCTGAATGTGGTGGACGGTCTTGTGGTTTATCCCAAGGTCATCGAACGCAGACTGATGCAGGAGCTTCCCTTCATGGCTACAGAGAATATTATGATGGCAGCAGTAAAGGCCGGTGGGGACCGCCAGGAGTTGCATGAAAGAATCCGTATCCTGTCCATGGAAGCAGGTCGCAATGTCAAGGAAAGAGGGTTGGAGAATAATCTTCTTGAGCTGATTGCAGCGGATCCTGCCTTCCACATTAGCCCGGAGGAGTTGAAGGCTGCCATGGACCCCGCCTTATACACCGGCCGTGCGAAGGAACAGACGGAAGAATTTAT
>JAJUHH010000345.1 GCA_029267975.1 Clostridiales bacterium | reverse complement strand
GGACTTCGTATTGCTGCCAATGCCTTATGGAATGATACTGCAAAGCTTCCGGAGATTGAGATTGCTATGCCGGATACCATATTGGCAAAGGATACCATTACCAGTATGCAGGCCGGCCTGGTATTCGGATGTATTGGCCAGACGGAATATATAGTGAAGCGGATGCTAAAGGAAGCGAACATCGATAAATGCAGAGTGATTGCTACCGGAGGACTTGGCAAGATTATCAGCGACGCTACGGATGTCATTGAGGTTTATGACCCCAATCTTACCTTGAAGGGTCTGAAGATAATCAGTGATAAGAACAAGAAGTAAGGAATTAGAGGAAAAAGATGAGCTTACACATAGGAAATGTTAAGATACAGGGCAACTTATTCCTTGGACCCATGGCAGGCGTAACTGACCTGCCATTTCGTCTTCTGTGCAAGGAAAAAGGAGCTGACCTGGTATATACCGAAATGGTAAGTGCCAAGGGTGTACAGTATAATAATAAGAATACGGAGAGCCTTCTTGAGATTGCAGAGGAGGAGCGTCCGGCAGCGCTTCAGCTCTTCGGGGCGGATCCTGATATCCTAAGTGAGACTGCAAAACGGTTGGAGCACCGTAATTTTGATATCCTTGATATCAATATGGGCTGTCCGGTACCCAAGGTAGTAAATAACGGGGAAGGTTCTGCTCTAATGAAGAAGCCGGAGCTGATCGGTGAGATTGTACGCAAAGTGTCCTCAGGCTATAGTAAGCCTGTCACCGTTAAGATACGGAAGGGGTTTAATGACAGCAGCATCAATGCGGTGGAGGTTGCCAAGATCGCAGAGGAGAATGGAGCTGCTGCTATCGCAGTCCATGCCCGTACCAGAGAGCAGTTCTATAGCGGTAAGGCCGACTGGGACATTATCCGCCAAGTGAAAGAAGCAGTATCGGTTCCGGTCATTGGCAGCGGTGATGTATTTACACCCCAGGATGCTGTAAGGATGATCGAAGCAACAGGCTGTGACGGCATTATGCTGGCGAGGGGAACCAGGGGCAATCCCTGGATTTTTGAGCAGATCAAAGCATATCTAAAGGATGGGATATTACTTCCCAAGCCGGAGTTCTCAGAAGTGGGAGCAATGATACTTCGTCATGCAGCGCTTTTATCAGAGTATAAGGGAGAGTTAATCTGTATTCGGGAGATGAGAAAGCACGTAGCCTGGTATACCACTGGCTATCCCGGTTCTGCAAAGCTCCGCAGCAGAGTAAATGAGATTGAGACCATGGAGGATTTAAAACACCTGGTAGAGGATTATCATAAGGAGTTGGAAAAACAAACAAATTAAATCACAGAATAAGGGAGAAGCTATATAATAGTAACAAATCTTTCAATTTAAATAAAAAAGTATTGATTTTTCTATTGAAACAGTTATAGTATACTTACAACAAAGACATATGTCCGTGAGATAAATACACACCCGGCACATATGTGTCACTAGAGCGGATTTAGGAGGATTATAATGGGAAAATTAAGAGTCGGTATCCTTGGGGGAACCGGAATGGTCGGACAACGCTTCATTTCCTTACTGGAGAATCACCCATGGTTTGAAGTGGTTACTATAGCGGCAAGTCCCAGAAGTGCTGGGAAGACTTATGAGGAGGCAGTGGAAGGCCGTTGGAAGATGTCAACCCCCATGCCGGAGAGCGTTAAGAAATTAATCGTATTAAATGTAAATGATGTTGAGAAAGTCAGCGCAGGCGTTGACTTTGTATTCAGTGCGGTAGATATGACAAAGGATGAGATCAAGGCGATCGAAGAAGCTTATGCTAAGACAGAAACCCCTGTTGTGTCCAATAACAGTGCCCACAGATGGACTCCTGACGTACCTATGGTGGTACCGGAGCTAAATCCAGAGCATTTAGAGGTGATTGAAGCTCAGAAAAAGCGCCTTGGTACCAAGAAGGGCTTTATCGTAGTTAAGCCCAACTGCTCCATCCAGAGCTACACTCCGGCCCTTCATGCCTTAAAGGAATTTGGGCCTAAGGTAGTGGTTGCCACCACCTATCAGGCTATCTCCGGAGCAGGGAAGAACTTTGCCGACTGGCCGGAGATGGTGGACAATGTCATCCCTTATATCGGCGGCGAGGAAGAGAAGAGCGAGCAGGAACCTCTTCGTATCTGGGGAAAGGTTGTTGATGGCAAGATCGTAAAAGCAGATGGTCCCCTGATCACAACCCAATGTATTCGTGTTCCTGTAACGGATGGCCATACGGCAGCAGTATTTGTAAGCTTTGAGAAGAAACCCACCAAGGAAGAGATCTTAAAGGCTTGGGCTGAGTTTAAAGGACTACCCCAGGAGCTTAATCTTCCCAGTGCTCCCAAGCAGTTTATCAAATACTTTGAAGAGGATAACCGTCCTCAGGCTAAGCTTGACAGAGATTATGAGAACGGAATGGGAGTTTGCTTTGGCAGACTTCGTGAGGATACTGTATTTGATTATAAGTTCGTAGGTCTGTCCCACAATACCCTTCGTGGTGCAGCCGGCGGCGGAGTGCTGACAGCGGAGCTTCTAAAGGCACTGGGATATATTACGGCGAAATAATTTAGGACACGGGGAGCAGAAGAAGGCTGAAGTTGTCCATGTGAAAATTAGAGACTGCGATCTATTGCACCTAGTGCAATAGATCGCAGTCTCTGTATTTCACACGGATAACTTCCGTTCTGTTCCTGCTTCCCGTTCCTTTGTTACATTAAATGAAACGATCATCATTCATTAAACAGCATCTTTAGAAACTCAATAGAATTCTCCTTATGATTGGAGTTCTGAAGAATTCCGAAGATATATGGATCATTGTTGTTTGCATTTTCACTGAACAGCTTGGTATCTGTCAGGTAGATACCTACTACCTTCTCCGCAGGATTTTCACTGGTGTCTGATACATACACATAATCAGCCAGCTTGGTATATACATCCGTGGGTAGTTGATCGGACAGATCAACGAAGAAGTCGTTATAGGCATAATTCGCAAATTCCGATTCCGGAGCAATAATGACATCTACTTCACTGGCACCAATATAAGTTGTTAATACGGTGCGCATGTTCATGGCATATTCCGCATCGCTGTTAAAATAGAAAGCGGGGTTGAGGAGAACATCCTCGGTCGTTGGATCAAACTCTTGCTGCTCGAAGAATTTCGTCTCATATTGATCCCATACATCCTCGGGGATGGAATTGTTCAGGATGGCAGCATAGAATTGTGTCTCAACATTTGGTGTTACAATTTCGTGAATGATATAGATGATAAGAGCCACCACGACGATACCGACGATCGCATGAACTTTATAATATTCCCAAAGATAAGAAAGTCTGTCCTGAAAGGACATATTCTTTAGCTTCTCTTTTTCGCTTAATCTCTGTCTGGGCTTGTAAATCTCAGCGTCTTCTGACAGCTTGGTCTGTTTCGGCATAGCAACAACCTCACTTTAATTGATTAATAATAAACTGCAGGAATCCACATAATATCCTGCCAGAACAAATTATAGTTTATCATAATTGACTGTAGAAAAAAAGAAATTAATTATAAAATATCTCTTAATAAACAATGTGATTGCGTAAATAAAGAGGATTTGTGTTGAAAAAATTCGAGATTATCTGATTATTCCACGGAATCTAAGGGTACTTTAGATGAAATAGTT